>JANXVS010000462.1 GCA_025351555.1 Pseudomonadota bacterium
TCGAGGAGTTCTCCTCGATCCTGCAGCGTCAGGCGCATCTGGATGACGCCTGACCCCGGGCGCGCCCAGTCTCCGTTAGAGCAATCACCATGCAAGTCACCGGACGCATCCGCAAGAAGCGCAAGCTCAAGGCCGAGATCAACGTCGTGCCGTACATCGACGTGATGCTGGTGCTGCTGATCATCTTCATGGTGACGGCGCCGCTGCTCAATCTCGGCGTCGACATCCAGTTGCCGCAATCGGCCGCAAAAGCCGTGCAGGCCGACAAGGAACCGATCGTCGTCAGTGTCGACAAGGACGGCGCTTACTTTCTTACCCTTGGCGGCACACCGCGCGAGGGCATCGACGCCGATGGCCTGATCAAGAAAATTTCAGCTTTCGTTCGGCAGAATCCGCAGGTGCCGGTGCTGATCGGCGGCGATGATCGCGTCGATTACGGCAAGATTTATCAAGTGATGGTGTTGCTGCAGCAGGCTGGCGTACCCAAGGTCGGGTTGATGAGCCAGCCGGTGGTGCAGGAGACGAAACACTAGGCGATGGAAAGTTTCCGCGACAAGGCGCGTGCGTATTTTCTGGCGTTGCTGGTGCATCTGGGCGTTGCGGCGATGATGATGGTCAGCTTGCTGTGGACGCAGGCGGCACGACCGATCAGTCTGCCGGGTCCCGTGATCGAGGCCGAGTTGGTCGGCATCAGCGCAGCGCCGAAACCGCGTGCGGCTTCCAAGCCGAAACCGGCGCCGCCGAAGCCGGCCGACGCGCCGCCGGAGCCAGCAAAGCCGCCAGAAGCGAAACCGACGCCACCGAGCCAGCCGCAGCGCAATGATCAGAACGATCGCGAGAAAGTCGCGGAAATGGCGCAGCAGAAAGCCGAGCAGGCGCAGCGTGCGGAAGTCGAACACAAACGTCAGGAACAGATTCTTCTTGAACAACAGCAGCACGACGAACGCGAGCGCCAGAAGCAGCTTGAAGACATCAAGCGCCAGCACGCCGACGCCGAGAAAAAGCTAAAGCTCGAGAAAGAAAAATTGGCGCAATTGCAGGATTTGCAAAAACCCAAACCCGTGCACACGACCTCGCAGGCGGTGCCGGAAGCCGAACAAGCAAAAACCGGAACCAACGGCCAGGATGATAGTCTGCAAGCACAGTACTTCGCTGCAATCCAGAATGCGGTCACCAACAACTGGCTGCGGCCGGACAACACGCAAGCAGGAGTACGCTGCATGCTCAGGATCGTGCAGATCCCCGGCGGCGACGTGATCGGCGTGGAGGTCGGCAATCCATGCAATGCCGATCCGCTGACGCGCAACTCGATCGAACAGGCAGTCAAGCGCGCAGCGCCGTTGCCGTTCAAGGGTTACGAAAAAGAGTTTCGACGCGAAATCAACCTCAATTTCAGCTACGACGGATAAAGGCGCACACACTATGCCCACCAAGATCATCGCAAGATTCGTTGCCGGCCTCACGCTGGCGCTGGCTGCCGGCGTCGTGTTCGCTCAAGGACTGCGCAGCGAAGTGCCCACCATCGACATCAAGAACGGAACCGCGACAGCGACGCCGGTTGCGGTGGTGCCATTTGCCTATGAAGGCGCGGGCCTGCCGCCGGAGACGGACGTTGCCGATGTGATCCGCAACGATCTGAACCGCTGCGGCCAGTTCCGCGCGTTGGCCAAGGCCGACATCATCGAATTTCCTTCGCGCGGCGGCCAGATCAAGTTCGCCACCTGGAACATGCTCAAGCAGGCTTACATCGTGGTCGGGCGCGAAATCGAAAGCCCGAGCGGTGAAATCCGCGTCGAATTCGAATTGTTCGATGTAGCCAAGCAGCAGCAGTTGCTGGGTCTGGCCATCAGCGGGCAACGCACAGGTCTGCGCGACGTCGCGCATCAGGTTGCGGATCTGGTCTACGAGAAGATCACCGGCGTGCGTGGCGCGTTCTGGACCCGCGTGGCCTATATCACCTCCACGGGTCTGGGCAACAATATCCAGTACGCGCTGATGGTGGCCGATTCGGATGGCTTCAACCCGCAGACCGTCGTGCACTCGCACGAGCCGCTGATGTCGCCGGCCTGGTCGCCTGACAGCCGCAAACTCGTATACAACTCGTTCGAGCGCGGTAACTCGTCGATCTATATCCAGGAAATCGCCACCGGTTCGCGTGAGGTGGTATCCAGCAACAAGGGCATCAACGGTGCGCCTGCGTTTTCCCCGGATTCCAGCAAGCTGGCCCTGACCCTGTCTTATGGCGGTAATCCGGATATCTACATAATGGATCTGGCCGGCCGCCATAACAATCAGATCACCAAGCATTTTGCGATCGATACCGAGGCGACCTGGATGCCCGATGGTCAGAGCCTGGTCTTCACCTCAGACCGCTCTGGCAAGCCGCAGCTTTATCAGGCGTCGACCGGCGGGGGCGACGCGACCCGGATCACGTTCCAGGGCGAATACAACGCTGATCCGTCGATTTCCTATGACGGCAAGCGCGTCGCTATGGTGCAAGGCAGCGGAAATGTGTATCGTATTGCGGTTCTGGATCGAGCCACGGGCGAATCCAAGGCAATTTCACCCGGAAACCTGGATGAACATCCCAGTTTCGCCCCGAATGCAAGCATGATCATATATGCCG
>JANXVS010000581.1 GCA_025351555.1 Pseudomonadota bacterium
CGAGCTTCCGGCGCGGCGTCGCCTACCTGTGCCAGTACGGCGAGGAAGGCGCGATGGGCCTGCTGATCAACCGCCTGTCCGAATACCGCCTCGGCGACGTGCTGGCGCAGATGAACCTCAAGTCCGAACTGAGCCACGTCAGCGACGCGCCGGTGCTGATCGGCGGCCCGGTGCAGCCCGAGCGCGGCTTCGTGCTGCATGCGCCGCACGGCGAATGGGAATCCTCGTTCAAGATTTCCGAGCGCATTTGCGTCACCACCTCGCGCGACATCCTGGTCGCCATCGCCGAAGGCCGCGGCCCGCGCCAAGTCCTGGTCACACTGGGGTATTCCGGCTGGAGCCAGGGTCAGATTGAAACCGAACTGAAGGAAAACTCCTGGCTGACCACGCCGGCCGACGAACGCATCCTGTTCACGACGCCGTTGGAACAGCGCTGGGAAGCCGCAGCCGCGCTGGTCGGCGGCGTCGACATCGGCAGTCTCACCGATTATGCCGGCCATGCTTGAGGCAACCGATCAACTTGTACAAGTGAACAATTCCACAAATCCCACCACGACTGTACTCGGCTTCGATTACGGCGCACGCCGCATCGGCGTCGCCGTGGGTAACGGGCTGACGCGCAGCGCCAGGGCATTGGAAGTCGTTGCGAACAGCAGCCAGGGGCCGGATTGGCCGCGTCTGGATCTGCTGCTGCGCGAATGGCGACCCGATGCTTTGCTGGTCGGCCTGCCCTTGACGATGAATGGCACCGAGCAGCAAAACAGTCGGGCCGCACGCGTCTTCGCCATAACGCTGGGTGAGCGCTATGGCCTGGCCTTGCATCTGGTAGACGAGCGCTTGAGCTCGCATGAAGCCGCGCGGCGTTTCGCCGATCGCCGCGCCCGCGGCGAAAGCCGGCGCAAACACGCGCAGGCGCTCGATGCGATTGCCGCGGAAATCATCGTCGAGACCTGGCTGACCGAAAAGGGGTCAGAGTACATTTCCAAGCCGGACTCCCCAACGATATGAGCACGTCCAGAAATGTACTCTGACCTCTTTTCGCAACTCGACGCCGGCCGTCTGCGCCACCTCATTACTTTGGAAGGCTTGCCACACGAGCGCATTGCGGCTCTGCTTGATCGCGCCGATGCGCTGCGCACGGCGAGCCGTGGTGGCACGCGCACGCTTGATTTACTCGGCGGTCGCACCGTGATCAACCTGTTCTTCGAGCCCTCGACGCGCACGCGCACTTCGTTTGATCTGGCCGCACAACGCCTCGGCGCGCACGTGATCAACTTCGATATCGCCAGTTCGTCGGCGAGCAAGGGCGAATCGCTGCTCGACACCGTACACACGCTCGAAGCGATGCATTGCGACGCCTTCGTCGTGCGCCACAAGGAATCCGGCACGCCGCAGTTCATCGCCCAGCACCTGCGCTCCGGCGCCGCCGTGCTCAACGCCGGCGACGGCAATCACGCGCATCCGACGCAAGGCCTGCTCGACGCGCTGACCCTGCGCCGGCAGCGCCCCGATACGGGGGCGCTGCGAGTAACAATCTGCGGCGATATCCGCCATTCACGCGTGGCGCGTTCGGACGTGCACGCGTTGCACGCACTCGGCGTGCGCGACATCCGCCTGTGCGCGCCGGAACAATTGCTGCCCGAGGCCGGCGAATTTCCAGATTGCGGCATTTTCCACAATTTCGACGAAGCCATCGACGGCGCCGATGTCGTCATCATGTTGCGTCTGCAGAAGGAGCGCATGCAAGCGGCGGCGATTCCCTCCGAAGCCGAATACTTCGCGCGCTATGGTCTTTCCAGCGAACGCCTGAAACGTGCGCGCAGCGATTGCCTGGTGATGCACCCGGGCCCGATCAATCGCGGCGTCGAGATCGCCACGGATGTCGCCGACGGCCCGCAATCGCTGATTCTGAAACAGGTTGCCAATGGTGTATTTGTGCGCATGGCCGTACTTGCCGAACTGCTTGGCGCAGACAAGGCCGCGACGATGCGCGCATAATTGCGCTGCCTGCCGCGCAGCGCGCGCGGCCACGTCTGGGGATCACCAAAATGCGTCTGATAAAATTGCGCACGCTGCATCGCTACGCCCTGCTCGCGTTGAGCGCGGGCCTGCTCGTCGCCTGCGGCAAGTCGCAGGACTCGTCTTCCGATGCGCCGCTGGCCTTTGTGCCGGCCGATACGCCCTACGTCTATGCCAATCTGGAACCGACGCCGGCGGCGGTGATCGAGCAATGGTCCCGGCGCATGACCGAATACTGGCCGGCGATGTTCGGCATGTACGATGGCTTGCTGCAGCAGGCCGGCGACAAGGCCGACGCCCAAAGCCTGCATTTCGTGAAGATCGCGCGCGTGCTGCTGGACGAGGTCAAGACCCGCGACAGCCTGGACAAGTGGCGCGCGATCGGTTTCAAGCCGGAGGGGCGCGCCGCGATCTACGGCGTCGGCTTGGTGCCAGTGCTGCGTCTGGAGCTCGGCGACGCGGCGGCGTTCAAGGCCGAAGTCGCGCGTATCGAGGAAAAACTCGGCGAAAAACTGCCGCTGGCGAAAACCGGCAATCAGGAATACTGGCAGCTCGGCACCGACAAACTCACCGCCGTAGTCGCTGTCGAAGGCACTCAGCTGGTCGCAACGATGTTGCCGCCGAACGCCGACGATGCGCTCAAGCAAACCCTGCTGGGTATCACGCGTCCTGCGCAAAACCTTGCCGCCGCGGGCACGCTGCAAGCCTTGGCCAAGCAGTATGGCTATTCGCCGTACGGCGAGGGCTTCATCGATTTCGTGCGCCTGACCGAACGGCTGAGCAATGCGCCGACTGGCAGTGACGCGGCATTCGCCAAAGCACTAAGCCTGCCCGCCGCCACCACCGATCCTGTGTGTAAAAGTGAATATCTGGAAATTGCGCACAAATTTCCGCGTTTCGTCGCCGGCGCGGAAGAACTCACGCCACAGCGCATGCGCATCGGTGCACAACTGGAAATCGAACCCGGGCTCGCGCAACAGATCGCCGCTGCGTTCGGCGCGGCGCCGGGCACCGGCACGCCCGGCACGGGCGTGGTCGATGTCAGCGTCTCGTTGCCGCTACTCAAGCTCAAGGATTTCTGGATCAAGCAAGCCGAAGCAGTGGCGGCCAAGCCCTTCGCCTGCGCGAGCCTGGCCAAGCTCAACGACGGCTATCGCCAGTCCAAACAAAAAATAGATATCACGGTGCCGCCGCCCTTCAGCGATCTGACCGGCGCGCGCTTCACCCTGGACACGTTCGATCTGAACACCACTGCCGGCGCGATGCCCACGGTCGCGGGCAAATTCCTGATGGCGTCGAACAATCCGCTCGCCGCGCTGGCGATGGCGCAACTGGCAGTACCTGGATTGAAAGATCTCAAGCTTGTGGCGGACGGCAAACCTGTCGCGCTACCCACGGGATTGGCGCCTGCCGGCACGCCGCCCCTGTTCGCGGCCATGTCGGACAAGGCGATCGCGATCGCTGTCGGCGCTGGGCAAGATGCCACGCTCGGCGCGTATCTGGGCGCTCCGGCGGCAAGTGAGCCGGTATTCATGCGCATGGTCTTCAGCGGCAAACTCTATTCGCTGATGGCGCAATCGTTCGCCAAGATGAAAGCCGTCCTGCCCGCCGACAAACAAGCACAGTTCGATCAGCAAACCAAGCTGTTCGCGATGTATGAAAAATGGCTGCGCTCGGGCGAAATCATCCTGGTCGCCACGCCGAGTGGGATTGCGCTGCACGAGACGGTGGAACAGAACTGAGCGCGATCTGGATCGCGCTCTATGGATGCGTCACGGTGGAATTTCACCGTTCGCCCTGAGCGTAGCCGCACAGTGGCGAAGTCGAAGAGACTTCGTTGAGGCTTCAACTTCGCACCTTCGGTGCCACGCTCAGCCCGAACAGACTCAATCACATTTTCCTGAAGTTTCAATAGTCAGCCAACGAACAGCAGCCGGCTGCGAAATCCTGCACCGGCGCAGTCGACATCCACGCCCTGCAGAATGCGCCGGCCCGCGGCGGCGACGATTGCGGCGATAGCGCTCTCGGCGACAACATGCAATTCCGCGGCGACGCGACTGGCGTGCACGTGCCGGCGCAACGGTGCGAGCAGGCGATTGGGCAACAGGCGATAGCCCAACCCGCGCCAGCCGCGCGCGTAGCCGCTGGCGAACTGGAACACGGCCAAGCCACCCGGCGCGAGCACGCGCAGGAATTCGCGCACGTAACTGCATTGCAGCGCCGCCGGAATGTGGTGCAGGGTGATTACCGAATAGACCAGGTCGATACTGGCGGCGGCGATAAAATCCAGTCGCGTTTGCGCATTTTCCACAAAGCGCACATTGGCAACACCCGCATTCAGCTGCCGCGCCTGCGCGAGCATGCTCGGTGAAATGTCGACGCCGATGACCTCGGCATAACGCGTGGCCAATGCACGCGTCAGGCGGCCGATACCACAGCCGAAATCCAGCGCGCGGCGACGTTCATGCGGCAGGCCAAGCTGCGCGCAATGCAATTCCAACCCGGCGATTTCGGACTCGCCGGCGGCAAAGAATTCCTCCTGGTTCCAATGGCCACCGCGCTTGTCCGGCTGCGACAGAATCGCCCACAGCGGGTCGTCTTCGCCGAGTGCGCGCCAGGTTTCCCGCAGGCGTTGCAGATCACGCGACATGAGTGCGATGCGACAAAGTGGAAAACGCAGCGCCCGGCTTGCGGGCCGGGCGCCGGGGATCAGCAGTTGACATCGGTAGAACCTATCTCAAAACGTCGCGAGCGAAGGCAGGTTGCGTGTCGCCGGAGCGCAGGACGGAGTGTACATACAAGTACATGAGGTCGAAAACTGCGGCAGCGGTTTCAGGGAGCACCGCCGGCACGCCTGATTCTAGATAGGATCAGGCCGAGCGCAGTAGTTTTGAGATAGGTTCTAATCAGGTCTCGACCAGCTCCACGCCATCCATGCCTTGCGACAGCGTATGCGCATCGCCGCCCTGGGCGAGCTTGATCTTCAGGCGCACTTCGTTCGCCGAGTCGGCGTAGCGCAAGGCATCCTCGTAGGAAATCTCGCCCG
>JANXVS010000587.1 GCA_025351555.1 Pseudomonadota bacterium
CGAAATCGCGGCAAGTGCACCGATGCCGACGGTCGCGGCCTTCATCACCATCTCGTAGCTGGCACGGCTGGTGACCACCAGAAACCCTTCGCGCGTATCAAGCCGCGCTCGCGCCATCGCGCCGATCAGCTTGTCGAGCGCGTTGTGCCGCCCGACGTCCTCACGCAGCAGCGCGATGCTGCCGTCCGCCAGTACCCAGGCTGCGGCATGCGCGGCACCAGTCGCAGCGTTGATGACCTGGTCTGCGGCCAGCCGATCCAACGCTTGCTTCAAGGCATCGGCGGAGACGTGAACATCGCTCGGCACGGCCGGCGGATGACGCACGGCGGCATCCAGCGTTTGCGCACCGCACAGACCACAGCCGGTGCGGCCGGTGAGTTCGCGTACACGATCCTCTATCGCCGCGCCACGCCGCGGCGGAATGGTGATGCGCAATTCGATGCCCGCCAACGCGGGGACAATTTCCACTTTTTCGCATTCCGAAGGAGCAGCGATGATCGCTTCGCTCAAGGAAAAGCCCAGGGCGAAATCCTCAAGGTTCGCCGGCGTCGCCATCATCACCGCATGGGGCCGGTCGTTGTAGATGAACGCGACCGGAATTTCCTCGGCAACCGCATCGGCTACGCATGTGACCCCACCGCCGCGATGGCGTTGTGCCTCGCGTTGCACCGCGCCGACAGGCAAATCGGCGCGCGCTGGATCACTTGGGGACGGCAACGGCATGCTCGAGCAGTTCCTGTTGCTGGCGATCGAAAGCGGCATGGCGCTTCTGCCATTCGGACGGCTGACTCACGCGCGCGACCTGCACCGCAGTCACCTTGTATTCGGGGCAATTCGTGGCCCAGTCGGAATTCTCGGTAGTGATCACATTCGCTCCCGAGCCCGGGAAGTGGAAGGTTGTATAGACGACGCCAGGCTGCATGCGCTCGCTCACCAAGGCGTGCAGCACCGTGTCGCCGGCGCGGCTCTGGATACCGACCCAATCGCCATCCTTGATTCCGCGCTCCTCGGCGTCGTGCGGATGCAACTCCAGCACATCCTCAGCATGCCATTGCACATTTTCCGTGCGCCGCGTTTGCGCGCCGACGTTGTACTGGCTGAGAATGCGGCCGGTGGTGAGGATCAATGGATATTTCGCGTTGACGCGCTCCGTCGTCGGCACATATTCGGTGACGAGGAAGCGCCCCTTGCCGCGCACGAACTCGCCAACATGCATGGTCGGCGTGCCCTGCGGGTGCTCTTCGTTGCACGGCCACTGGATGCTGCCGAGTTCGTCGATCTTGTCGAAACTGATACCGGTAAACGTCGGCGTCAGGCGCGCGATCTCGTCCATGATTTCGGACGCATGCGTGTACATCATCGGATAACCCATCGCGTTGGAGATCAATTGGGTGATCTCCCAGTCGGCGTAGCCGGCCGGCGGACGCATCACCTTGCGCACGCGTGAGACGCGGCGCTCGGCATTGGTGAAGGTGCCGTCCTTTTCCAGGAAGCTCGATCCGGGCAGGAACACATGCGCGAACTTTGCCGTCTCGTTGAGAAACAGATCCTGCACGACGATGCATTCCATCGCGCTCAGCGCAGCGGTGACGTGCTGCGTGTTCGGGTCGGACTGGCCGATGTCCTCGCCCTCGATGTACAGACCCATGAATTCGCCATCAAGCGCAGCATCGAACATGTTTGGGATGCGCAGGCCCGGCTCGTCGAGCAGGCTCACACCCCAGGCGCGCTCGAAGCTCGTGCGCACCGCAGTGTCGGACACGTGCCGATAGCCGGGGAACTCGTGCGGGAACGAGCCCATGTCGCAGGAACCCTGCACGTTGTTCTGCCCGCGCAATGGATTCACGCCCACGCCGGGACGGCCGATATTGCCGGTGAGCATGGCCAGGTTCGCAATCGCCATCACTGCGGTGGAACCCTGCGCATGCTCGGTAACGCCCAGTCCATAATAGATCGCCGCATTGCCGCCGGTCGCGTACAACCGCGCCGCTGCGCGTACCTGCGCGGCCGGCACGCTGGTATCGGCCTCCATCGCCTCGGGCGAGTTGCGCAGTTCGGCAATGAACTTTTTCCACTTGTGGAAAGCGTCATCTTCGCAGCGCGCCGCAACGAACGCTTCGGCGACCAACCCTTCGTCGACTATCACATGCGCCAGGCTGTTGAGCAGGGCCACATTGGTGCCGGGCCGCAGCGGCAGATGATAGTCGGCCACGACATGCGGAGAGCGCACCAGATCGATACGGCGCGGATCGGCAATGATCAGCTTCGCGCCTTGGCGCAGCCGCCGTTTCATCTGCGAGGCAAATACCGGATGCGCATCGGTCGGGTTCGCACCGATCACCAGGATCACATCGCATTGTTCCACCGAATCGAAATCCTGGGTGCCGGCCGATTCGCCAATCGTGTTCTTCAGGCCATAGCCGGTCGGCGAATGGCAGACGCGTGCGCAGGTATCGACGTTGTTATTGCCGAATCCGGCGCGCACGAGTTTCTGCACCAGATAGGTTTCCTCATTCGTGCAGCGCGACGAGGTAATGCCGCCGATCGCGAACTTGCCGTAGTTTGCTTGAATGCGCTTGAACTCTGCGGCGACGTAGCTGATGGCTTCGTCCCAACTCACCTCGCGCCAGGGATCGGAAATTTTCGCGCGGATCATCGGCTTGGTGATCCGGTCTGGATGTGTGGCGTAACCGATCGCGAACCGACCCTTGACGCAGGCATGGCCATGGTTCGCATGGCCATCCTTGTTCGGCACCATGCGCACCAGTTCCTCGCCCTTCATCTCGGCGCGGAACGAGCAGCCGACGCCGCAATAGGCGCAGGTGGTGACGATGCTGTGTTCGGCCTGCCCTTTCGCGATCAGCGATTTCTCGGACAGCGTCGCCGTCGGACACGCCTGCACGCAGGCGCCGCAGGACACACATTCGGAATCCAGAAACGATTCATCCTGGCTCGCTGCAACTTTCGATTCAAACCCGCGTCCCTGGATCGTCAGCGCAAACGTGCCTTGTACGTCTTCGCAGGCGCGCACGCAGCGCGAGCAGACGATGCACTTTGCTGGATCGAACGTGAAGTAGGGGTTGCTTTCGTCCCTGGGCGCATCCAGATGATTCGCTCCATCGTAGCCGTAACGCACCTCACGCAAACCCACGACGCCGGCCATATCCTGCAATTCGCAATGGCCATTCGCAGTGCAGGTGAGGCAATCCAGCGGATGATCGGAAATATACAATTCCATTATGCTGCGACGCAGATCGCCGAGCTTGCCATTCTGCGTGATCACCTTCATCCCGGCGGCAACCGGTGTCGTGCACGACGCGGGATAGCCTTTCATGCCTTCGATCTGCACCAGGCACAGGCGGCACGAACCGAATGCATCGAGCATGTCGCTGGCGCACAACTTGGGGATATTGACGCCGATCATTGCTGCGGCGCGCAGCACGGACGTGCCTTCCGGCACATCGATCACGAAGCCGTCGATGGTCAGGTGCACCGTCTTCGCGGATATTGCGGCGGGTGTGCCGAGATCGGTTTCTGCTATCGAACGCATCGTCAGTCTCCTCGCGTATGCGCTAGTCCCGCGGCGCGAAATCTTCCGGAAAATATTGCAGCGCGCTGCGCACTGGATCAGGCGTCAATCCGCCGAGCGCACACAGCGAGCCATACCGCATGCTGTCGCAGAGATCGTTCAGCAACGCAAAGTTCTTCTCGCGCTCGATGCCTGCCCGGATACGGTCGATGACCTCCACGCCCCGGGTCGAACCTATCCGGCACGGCGTGCATTTGCCGCAGGATTCCGCCGCGCAGAACTCCATTGCGAAACGCGCCTGCTCCGCCATATCGACCGTGTCGTCAAACGCGACGATGCCGCCGTGGCCGAGCATTGCGCCGATCGCGACGAATGCTTCATAGTCGATTGGCGTATCGAACTGTGATTCGGGCAGATAGGCACCGAGTGGCCCACCAACCTGTACCGCACGGACCGGCCGGCCACTCGCGGAACCGCCGCCGTAGTCGTACAGCAGCTCGCGCAGCGTCCCGCCGAACGCGAGCTCCACCAGGCCGCCGCGGCGGATGTTGCCGGCGAGCTGCAGCGGCAGCGTGCCGCGCGAGCGGCCGACGCCGAAGTCGCGGTAGAAGGCCGCGCCGCGGTCGAGGATCACCGGCACCGAGGCGAGCGAGATCACGTTGTTGACGATCGTCGGCTGGCCGAAGAGCCCTTTGATCGCCGGCAGCGGCGGGCGCACGCGCACCTCGCCGCGCCTGCCCTCGAGACTCTCGAGCATCGAGGTCTCCTCGCCACAGATGTAGGCGCCTGCACCCATGCGCACCTCGAGCTCGAAGCGCCTGCCGCTGCCG
>JANXVS010000007.1 GCA_025351555.1 Pseudomonadota bacterium
CGCCTTGTATACGGTCGCGCCATCGTCCATCCGATCGAGTATCGTAGCGAGTACGAGCAGCAATTCCGACTGCGCGGGACCGATAAGCGCCCAAGGCGCGAATTTCGACCAGAACAGCACGTGCAGTGGGTTCAGCGTTCATGGCTCGGTTGCGAATAATCTGAAACCGCTATCGGTTTCGAATGACGGGACGTGGGCCATGATGCCGCGCTACGGCAGCGCCGTCATTGATGCCGCGCTCGATTGCAAGAAGCTCGACAACACAACGGCAGTGGTTGACCAGCATGCTACCGCGCGACCTCAGGGACCTGCCTGTGATCTCGGCGCCGTTGAAGCGGACTATATCTTCGTCGGTGAGTTCGAGTGAGAGTGAGCCAGCCGCGGAACTAATTTTGAGAGATGTCAGTTTCCGCAGGGGGCCGACCAGCGACTTTCGTCACGATCTGGCCTGAACGTCTCCTATACGGAGGCGAGTATTGAGTCGCCATGGACCGGTTGTGGCCGTGAGTTGCCCGTGACCGTTTCTGGAAATGGCGATCAAATCGACGGCACTCGCAACGTCTCATGCGGATAGCGATCAAGGTTTCCGAAGGGTTCGGGCACGACCGGCACGTGCGGCAGCGCTGGCAGATCGCCAGCGCCGCGTGTTGCTCAAATCGCAACTGCTCGCAATCGACGGGAGAATTGAGCGGCAAGATGGAGTGCAGCACTTAATCCTTGAGAGGCTGCAGAATTTTGGTGCGCTGAATCCCCAGTCACGCGACTATCGATGATAGTCGCGCATCAGGCCAACCAAGACGTCCACCGCTGCTACTGAATTAGAAATGACGAACCATCGTGAGCTAACAAGGGCGTCGGCCTACGTCTTGGCGGCAGGCTTTTTGATCAGCATTGATTCCCGTTTGACTCCGCCCTTCTCCGCTCGAACCAGCCATTGTGGTCGCTTGCCGTGGCCAGACCATTGTTCCTTAGAGTTCTTCGGGTTCACATACTTTGGAGCGAGCTTCTTTTTTGCTTTTGCTTTGGTCTTTTTCCGCGCGGGTTTGGTTGAAGTAGCCGCGGGTCGCGCAGATGCGGCGGACTTTGTTGCAGTAGCAGCCTTCGGTGACGCGGCGGGCTTAGCTGACTTGGCCGCCGGCCCCTTCGTAGTCGGAGCAAAAGTACGCAGCAACGGAAAGACTTCTTCCATGCTGAGGCCCTTCCCTTTTAGCATTGAACGAAACTGTTTAACCGCGGCTTCTGCTCTCTGCGTTACTAGCTGCGCTCGGCGCATGGTGATCTTTCGCATCATCTCATTGAGTTCTTGGAAACTGGCCTTTTCGATGGAAGGCATGGGGCTCTCCTTTGGTGAGAACGCCCATAATAGCGTGTTATTACTGGTGGACAAACTCAAGGCGGTGCATCTTCTCTTGAGCCGTCGTCTGAAATAGATTCATAAGGGACTTGTCGACGTGAAACTCTGCAGTGTCTTTTCTGAGCACGAGATTTACGAAGCGAGAGCTGGCCCCGTTTGTTTGGACAGATTTTTCGCTTTGTTAAGTGATCCTTCTGCTTCGCTCTTGCTCGTATAAATGTATATTTATTGCTCTTGCTCGTCCGGGAGTACGTCAAGCTTCCAGGCGCGCGTCGGCTTGCATCGCGAAGTAAACCTCATCCGGCGTCTTGCCGTCCAGCGATGAGTGCGGGCGGCGGGTGTTGTAGAACGCGATGAATCGAGCCAGCGATTCGCGTGCGTGGCTTACGCTCTCGTAGGCTTTGAGATAGACCTCGTCGTACTTGATCGTGCGCCACAGCCGTTCGACAAACACGTTGTCACGCCAAGCGCCTTTGCCGTCCATGCTGATCGCGATGCCGTGCTGCTTGAGCAGACCGGTAAACGCTTCGCAGGTGAACTGACTACCCTGATCCGTGTTGAAAATTTCCGGCTTGCCGTACTTGGCGATGGCTTCCTCGACCGCGGCAATGCAGAAGTCCGCTTCCATCGTGATCGATACGCGATGCGCGAGCACGCGGCGCGTGGCCCAATCGATCACGGCGGCGAGATAGACGAAGCCTTTCGCCATCGGGATGTAGGTGATATCCATCGCCCATACGTGGTCCGGGCGCGTGATCGAAAGTCCGCGCAGCAAGTACGGATAAATCTTGTGTCCCGGGTGTCGTTTGCTGGTGTTGGGCTTGCGGTACAACGCTTGGATGCCCATCCGCCACATCAGCGTTCGCACGTGCTTGCGGCCGACTTTGATGCCCTCGCGCTTGAGCATGTCGCGCAGCATGCGGGCGCCGGCATACGGATGCTCCAGATGCAGTTCATCGATCCGGCGCATCAAGGCCAGATCGGCGGCGCTCACCGGCGCAGGCAGGTAGTACACCGTGCTGCGCGGCAAGCCGACCAGCTCGGCCTGGCGCGTTACCGGAAGATCATGATTGCGGTCGATCATCGCTTTGCGCTCCACAGTCCCGCCTTGTCGAGCGCGCCGGCTAAAAAATCTATCTCCAGCGCTTGCTGGCCAATCTTTGCATGCAGCGGCTTGACGTCGATCGCTGGATCGTGGCGCTCGCCGCCGAAGACATCCGGCGCGCCGGCCAGAAGCTGATTCTTCCAGTCGATGATCTGGTTCGGATGCACATCATGCTGCTTGGCCAATTCGGCCAGCGTCTTCTCGCCGCGAACGGCATCCAGCGCCACTTTGGCTTTGAACGCCGCTGAGTGGGTACGACGGGGTCTCTTCTTCACTTTCTGCTCCTCGTTGTGCGGGCATCTTCGCCCAGGGGGATGCAGAATTTCCACTTAACCTACTGTCCAGTTTTCCGGGGCCAGCTCT
>JANXVS010000050.1 GCA_025351555.1 Pseudomonadota bacterium
GAAAACCATGATCAGCGTGCTGGGCCGGATGAAACTCAATCTCAACGCGCTGGACGACGCCGGCGAATCGGCGACGAGGACTTAAAGTATGACCGACAAGCAATACAGTTCCCCCATCGCCGTTCTTCCCGCAGCGAAAAAAATGCGCAAAGGCAGAAACCTGTTCTTGTGGATACTCGGGCCGGCCGTGGTGCTGTGCATCGGCGGCTATATGTACTTGACCGGCGGCCGTTTCGTCTCCACCGACAATGCCTATGTTCAGGCCGATCACGTAACGATCGCTCCGCAGATCGGCGGCCGCGTGACCGAAGTGCTGGTGCGCGAAAATCAGGCGGTCAAGGCTGGCGATATTCTTTTTCGCATCGACAGCCAGCCGCTGGAAATCGCGACGGCGCGCATGCAGGCGCAAGTCGATTCAATCCGCGGTCTGCTCAATGCCGCGCGCGCCGGTTACGCATCCGCACAGGCGGATTTGCGTTCGGCCGGTGAAGCGTTGCGCACGAACGAACGCCAGTATCAGCGGATGCAGGAAATGCGCGGCAAGGGCCTGATCGCGCAGAAGGATCTCGACGATGCTGCGAACAATTACGCCACTGCGCGCGGCAAGCGCGACTCCGATACGGCCGCATTGAGCAAGGCACAGAGCCTGCTTGGCGGTCTGCCAACCACGCCTGACGAACAACTTGCTGGTTTCAAGCTGGCGCAAGCACAGTTTGAACAGAGCCAGCTCGATCTGGATCACACCACCGTGCGCGCGCCGATTGACGGCGTGATCGGCAAGCAGAGCCTGCAGCCTGGTGATTTCCTCGCCATGGGCCAGGCCGCGATGCCGCTGGTTGCCACCAAGGCACTGTGGGTGGATGCGAACTTCAAGGAAACCGACCTCACTCACGTCGGCGTCGGCCAGCCGGCGACGGTCGAAGTCGATACCTATCCGGGCAAGAAATGGAAGGCGCATGTCGCTTCGATCAGCCCCGCCTCGGGTGCCGAATTCTCGGTGCTGCCGGCGCAGAACGCGACCGGCAACTGGGTCAAGATCGTGCAGCGCATTCCAGTGCGGTTGGCGATCGACAATCAGAACGATCACGACAACAGCCCGACCCTGCGCGCCGGCATGAGTGCCATTGTGGAAATTGATACCGGCAAGCAGAACTCCGTCATTGGCCGAATCCAGGGCGCCAAGGACGAGCCGGCGACGCGCGTGGCCCTGAGCCAGTACTGAGTTTCGCATGAGTGCTGTAGCCACGCATCCTGCTCCTGGTCATCGTGAGGTCGCCAACCGCGGCCTGCTGGTCGTGTCGGTGATGCTGGCGACGCTGATGCAGGCGCTCGATACCACCATCGCCAATGTCGCCTTGCCGAACATGCAGGGCTCGCTGTCGGCGACGCAGGATCAGGTGTCCTGGGTGCTGACTTCGTATATCGTTGCTGCGGCGATTGCGACGCCAGCGACCGGTTGGCTGTCCTCGGTGATGGGGCGCCGGCGTCTGCTGTTGATCGCGATCGGTGGCTTCACCCTGGCTTCCGTGCTGTGCGGTATTGCCACCGATATCGGCCAGATGGTTGCGTTCCGTTTGCTGCAAGGCTTGTTTGGCGCGGCCCTGGTGCCGGTGTCGCAATCGACCCTGCTCGATGTCTATCCGCGCGAAAAACATGGTGCGGCGATGGCGCTGTGGGGCATGGGCGTGATGATCGGACCGATTCTCGGGCCGCCACTGGGTGGCTGGCTGACCGACGCGTATAGCTGGCATTGGGTGTTTCTAATCAACGTACCGATCGGCGCACTGGCGCTGTTCGGCGTGGCCGCGAGTCTGCCGACCGATGACACGCGGCCATCGCGTTTTGACTGGCGCGGCTTCGGCTTTCTCGCCATGGGCATCGGCGCTCTGCAGCTGATGCTCGATCGCGGCGAACTGCAGGACTGGTTCAGCTCGGTTGAAATCCAGATCGAAGGCGCGCTCGCGTTCCTCGGATTCTATTTGTATGCCGTGCACTGGATGAGCAGCGACCGGCCGTTCGTGAATCTTGGGCTGTTCAAGGATCGCAACTTCTTCGCCAGCAATATCTTCATCTTTGTGCTTGGCGTTGTGCTGTTCGCCACCATGGCGCTGCTGCCGCCGTATCTGCAGAACCTGATGAACTATCCGGTCGTCACCACCGGCCTGCTGCTCGCGCCGCGCGGTATCGGCACGCTGATCGCGATGATGCTGGTCGGACGCCTGCTCGCGCGCGGCGCAGACGCGCGTGTGCTCGCTGGCATCGGCATGACCGTTACCGCCTATTCGTTGTGGCAGATGGTGCACTGGGGCACCGAGGTTCCGGCGTGGCTGATCGTCGAAGCCGGCATCGTGCAGGGCCTGGGTTTGGGGTTCGTGTTCGTGCCGATCTCTACCGTCGCCTATTCGACTCTACCGATGGCCGCGCGCACCGAGGCCGCGGGCATCTTCAGCCTGATGCGCAACATCGGTTCCAGCGTCGGCATTTCGATCGTGATGACCTTGCTTGCACGCGGCACCCAGATCAATCATGCCGAAATTGCCGCGCGACTCACCCCATTCGGCGCGAACATGGCGACGATGCCGCAGTTGTCATCCGCGGCAAATCTGGCCATGCTCAACGCCGAGGTGACGCGGCAAGCGACGGCAATTGCGTTCCTCAATGATTTCTGGCTGATGATGGTGATGACCGTGGTGTCGATTCCCCTGTTGCTGTTGCTCAAGCCGGTGAAGGGTCGCGCCATTCCTGCGATCGTGGCCGATCACTGATGAGCGAACGTCCACCGCGAATCCCATCACGGTCGCCATGGCCATCGACGCTGCCGCCACGGCCCGTGGAAGCGCCGCGCGAAGCTGCTCCACGCCGCAACAACGACGAGATCCGTATCTACGGGCGCAATGCGTGCATGGCAGTGTTCGCCAAGCGCCCGCATGACATTCGCAAGGTCTATCTGCTGGAGTCGCGGCTGGTCGATTTGAAACCCGTGCTCGCCTGGTGCGTGCAGCGCAAGTTGGGTTACCGTGTGGTGGAATCCGCTGACCTGGACAAGTTGACCCAGACCCAGCATCACGAAGGCATCTGCTTCGAGGTGCGCCGGCGTCCACCTTTGACATTATCCACATTGTTGCAAATCCTGCCGCCACCGCCGAAGCCGGCGCTGCTGTTGTGGCTGGATGGCGTCGGCAATCCGCACAACTTCGGCGCAGTGTTGCGCAGTGCGGCGAATTTCGGCGCGCACGGCGCACTCCTGCCGCAGGACTCGGCGCTTGCACTGTCCGGCGCGGCTTACCGCGTGGCGGAAGGCGGTGCGGAAAACGTGCCGATCGCCCAGATCGCGTCGGGCGAAGATGTGTTCGGTGCGCTGCGCAATGCCGGATTCAGCGTTGCGGCGACGGTGCCGCGCGAAGGCGAGTCGCTGTATGCGGCAAGCTTGCCGCCGCGCCTCGTGATCGTACTCGGCGCGGAAGGCGGCGGCCTGCGTCAGGGCCTGATCGATCGCGCCGATCGGCACCTGATGATTCCCGGCAGCGGCGCTGTTGAAAGCCTCAACGTCGCTGCGAGCGCGGCCGTGCTGCTCGGCGAGTACTACCGTCAGCGCGAAAGGGGACGGAGCTAATTAACCAGACGGGTACGATGGTCTGAGTAAATATCTCCGTCCCCTTTTACCGGTTGCATGCTGACTGGGCAAACTACTTCTTCAAAGAATCACGAATATCGGTGAGCAGCAGCACTTCGGCCGACGGACCGGCTGGCGCTGCCGGTTTCTTCGGCATGAACCGGTTGACCAGTTTGACTACCAGGAAAATCGCGAACGCGATAATCAAGAACTGGAAGATGGTGTTGAGGAATGCGCCGTACTTGATCACCGCGCCGCCAGTGATTGCACCCTTGGCATCGGCGATCGGATTGCCGATCTTGATCACCAAGTCGGAGAAATCGATGCCGCCGATCGCGTAACCGATGGGTGGCATGACGATGTTGTCGACCAGGGAGGTGACAATTTTGCCGAAGGCTACGCCGATGACCACGCCGACCGCCAGGTCCACCACATTGCCGCGGGACACAAATTCCCTGAACTCGCTTGCCATGCTCATACCCATTCTCCCGGTTGTTGGTTCCCCGCCGCTGCAACCAGCGGCGGGGCCAATTTAGCGCAATTCACCAAAAAAACGTGATGTCGGTCAGATGATCGCGCCGCGCAGCGCGGCGATATCGCCCAGGCGCGCTTGGAACGCATCGCCGCGGGTCAGAGCGGCGACGCCCGCCGGTGTGCCGCTGAAGATCAGGTCGCCTGCCGCCAGCTCGAACAGTTTGGATAGTTCGTGAATGATCTGCGGCACAGTGAAGATCATATCGGCGATATCGGCGCGCTGGCGCGGTTGACCGTTCACTTCCAAGCTCAGCAGCGCATGCTGGGGATGTCCGATTTCGCTGGCGCGATGAATGGCCGAGATCGGTGCGGAGTGATCGAATCCCTTGGCCGCATCCCAGGGTTGGCCCTTGGACTTCGCGATCGCCTGCAGGTCGCGCCGGGTCAGATCCAGGCCGACGGCGTAGCCGAACACATGCGTCAACGCCGAATCCACCGCAATGTCTGTGCCGCCAGAATGCAGCGCCACGACCATCTCGACCTCATGGTGCAGATCGGCGGTCGCTTGTGGATAAGGGATCTGCGCTCCGTCCTCGACTAGGGCATCGGCCGGTTTGCAGAAGAACATTGGATTGTCACGATCGATGCTCGCACCCATTTCCTTCGCGTGTTCGGCATAGTTGCGGCCGATGCAGTAGATGCGGTGCACGGGAAAGCGCGTGTTGCTGCCGGCTACTGCGACCGAAGGCGTAGCTGCAGGCGAAAATGCATAGCTCATATGAAACCTCCGGGCGTTGGCTTGTCGATTTGGCTTGGATTTGCAACTGCAGCCTGACATCTGTCACCTCGCATTGGTGACCATTGGTTCTGGATTGCAACATCGCCGAAGGCCAGTCTATGGCAAACTTGGGGTTGGGTTGCAGACTATGGGCACCATGGAAAATTCCGATCTGTTGAAGGAGTTGCGCATCGATCGCAGCGTGGCCGAAACCCCGTCGCGCCGGCTGCCGTGGATCGTGCTCGGCGTGATCGCGGTGTTGGCGGTCGTTGCGGGGCTGTGGTTCGTGCTTGCCGGCTCCTCGGCGTTGCCGGTGCACACCGCGGTGGCACAGCCGATGGCGAGTGCCGGTGCGAATGCCTCGGTGCTGGATGCGACCGGCTACGTCACCGCGCGGCGTTCTGCAACGGTGTCGGCCCAGATCACCGGGACGCTGACCCAGGTGCTGATCGAGGAAGGCGAGCATGTCGGCGCCGGTCAAGTGCTGGCAACGCTCGACGATACCGCACAGAAAGCAGCGTTGGCGCAGACGCAGGCGCAGCTGCACTCGGCACAGTCGCTGCTGGTGCAGTACCAGGCGCAGCTCGCGCAGAACCGTCGCGATTTGCAGCGCATGGACGATATGGTTGCGCGCAAGCTGGTGTCGCAACAGGCGATGGAGCAGGCGCGCACACTGGTTGAGACGCAGGGCGCGCAGGTCGCTACGCAGCAGCGGCAGATTGAGCTGGCACAGGCGTCCGTGCGCGCCGCGCAGGTGCAGATCGACTACTGCACCGTACATGCACCGTTTGCCGGTGTGGTGATTGCGAAAGCGGCCCAGGTGGGCGAAATCGTTTCGCCGCTGTCGGCTGGTGGCGGTTTTACCCGCAGCGGCGTTGGCACCATCGTCGACATGGATTCGCTCGAAGTCGAAGTCGATGTCAATGAGGCCTACATCAATCGCGTGGTCGCAGGGCATCGCGTCGAGTCCGTGCTCAACGCGTATCCGGACTGGAAGATTCCTTCGCACGTGATCGCCATCATTCCGACCGCCGACCGTTCCAAGGCCACGGTGAAAGTGCGCATCGCGATCGAGCAGAAAGACGCGCGCCTCGTGCCCGACATGGGCGTGCGCGTATCCTTCCTTGAGGACAAGCAGCCGGCCGTGCAGGCGCAACAGCAACCCCGTGGCGTACTGGTACCGGTTGCGGCGCTACGCAAGGATGGCGACAAGGACATCGTGTTCGTGCTGAAAGAGCAGAAAGCGCAACGCCGTGCGGTGTCGCTCGGCGGCAGTGTCGGCCAGTTGCGTCAGGTGCAGGCGGGCGTGAGCGCTGGCGAGGCAGTGATCATCGATGCGCCGGAAGATCTCAAGGATGGCGCAGCCGTCGCGATCGCAAAACCCTGAATATAGTTTCCCGAATTTCCGTTTCCTGTGAGCTGAGGTTTCCCATGTCTGATTCAATCAGGTCCGATTCAATGGTTCAGATCCGCAACGTCACCAAGGTCTATGAGCGCGGCAAACAGAAAGTCGAAGTGCTGCACGGGCTCACGCTCGATATCCCGAAAGGCGATTTCGTTGCGTTGATGGGACCCTCGGGTTCCGGCAAGACGACCCTGCTCAATCTGATTGGCGGCCTGGATCAGCCAAGCTCGGGCGAGGTCAGCGTCGGCGGCAACCGCATCGACCAGCTATCCAGCGGCAAGCTCGCGCAATGGCGCGCGCACAACGTCGGCTTCGTGTTCCAGTTCTACAACCTGATGCCGGTGCTAACCGCCGAAGGCAACGTCGAACTACCCCTGCTGCTGACCAAGCTCGGGTCGGCGCAGCGCAAGAAGAATGTTGCCGTTGCTTTGCAGGTGGTGGGATTGGCCGATCGCGCCAAGCACAAGCCGAGGGAATTGTCCGGCGGCCAGGAGCAGCGTGTCGCGATCGCGCGTGCGCTGGTATCCGACCCGCAGCTGCTGGTCTGCGACGAGCCGACCGGCGATCTGGATCGCAAGACAGCCGATGAAATTCTCGGCCTGTTGCAGGTACTCAATCGCGAACACGGCAAGACCATCGTGATGGTCACGCACGATCCGAAGGCTGCGGAATTTGCCAGTCGCACCCTG
>JANXVS010000055.1 GCA_025351555.1 Pseudomonadota bacterium
CCGCGGCGGCGCAGGCAGCGCCACCGCGGCTGGGTCGAACATCGTCGCTCCGCTCAAGCCACCGAAGATGATGCGTCCATCGGCAAGCCGGGCCCAGGCGTTGAGAAAATAGCCCTGCGACAAGGCGCCTTCGCGCCCGCCGAAATTAGTCACGCGCTTGTTGGCCGGATCGAACCGGCTGATGCCCACGGTCGTGCTCAGCCACAAGCTATGTGCTGCATCTTCCACGATGCTGCCGATGGCGTCGGCGGCCAGGCCATTGGCGCTGGAGAGCGCCTCGAAGCGCGGCGCCGCCGAGGTGCCAGGCAGCAAATGGTTCAAACCGCCACCCTGGGTGCCGATCCATAACTGCCCGCGGCTATCCTCAAGCAGCGTGGTGACGGTGTTGTTGCTCAGCGACGCCGGATCGTCCGAACGGGCAAGAAAATGCTCGAAGCGGTCATGCTTGCGATCATAACGATCCAGCCCGCCGGGACGCAGCGCGATCCACAATTGATCATCGGCGGTTTCCAGCACGGCAGCGATGGGACCGCCGCCGATGCTGTCTGCCTGCACCGGATCATGCCCATGATGGCGGAACTGGGTGCAGCTCTCGCACAATTCGTCCAGCCCTGCATCGACGGTACCAATCCACAGTGTGCCGGCGCGATCGGGCATCAGGAACAACAAATCGTCGCTGGCCAGACTGTCGGGATCCTGGGCGTCGTGACGGTAATGGACAAAGCTGGACGCGCCGGCCGGCAAGCGGTGGAGTCCGCCACCGGCCATCGCCACCCACAAACTGCCATCACGCGTGCGCTTGATGTTCTCGATCAAGTTCGGCGGCAAACTCCCGGGCACGGCTACATCATGCGTGTAGCGTGCAACGACGCCGGTCTGTGGGTCGAAATGCACCAGACCGCCGCCTTCAACCACGCCAAACCATAGCGTGCCGTCGTTGTCCCCGAAAACGGCAGCGACCGGCCGCGCCGGCAACGTGCGCGGGTTGTTGGTCAGCGATTCAATGCTGACAAAAGCCTCGGTGCGCGCATCGTGCATGCTGACGCCGTTGTTCCAGGAACCGGCCCAGATCAAACCATCGCGGTCGATGAGTATGCTTTGCTGCCGGTTCGCGGAAATGCTCTGTGGGTTTGCCGGATCGTGACGATAGGTATCGACTTCACCGTGTTCGACGTCCAGCCGCAGCAGACCGCTGGACTTGGTCGCCGCCCATAGGCGTCCGGCGGCATCGAAATGCAGACCACGTACTTCATTGTCCGGTAGCGCATGCGCGGCATCGGCTCCGGTGAAGTAGTGTGCGATCGGCTTGCCGGCCGCGGAAAAACGAAACAAGCCCGCATCGGTTGTCGAAGCCCATATCTCGCCGCTCGTTGCCAAAGCCAGCGCCTGCACGTCCAGCGACTGCGCCGGATCAAAATGCAATTCGCGCAGGATGCTGGCATTGCTGTCGCATTGCCACAGGCCATCGCGTGTAGCAATGAGCACCGAGCCATCGGCCTGCTCGCTCAGCGCGCGCACATTGGCAAGTTCAGGCCGCGTACCCAGTGGGGTGTCGTGAAAGCGGTTGGTGGCGCGATCCAGCCATTGCAGCTTCGACCCGGCACTGGCAACCCACAACCAGCCACGATGATCGATCAGCAACGCATTGACATAGGCTCCCGCCAGCGCGTCTGCACGCGCAGGATCTGGCGCATGGTGCTCAAACCGGTCCAGCACCGGATCGTAGCGATCCAGGCCGCCTGCCTGAGTACCGAGCCACAGCGAGTTGTCGGCGTCGACGGCGATCGCATAGACCGCGTTATCTCCCAGCGACCAGGGATCGGCGCGATTGTGCTTGTAGACCTTGAACCCGTAACCGTCGAACCGATTCAGGCCATCCTGCGTGCCGATCCAGAGGAAACCAGTCTTGTCTTGCGCCATCGCCAACGCTGAAGCCTGCGACAACCCCTCGGCGGTGCCGTAGTTGCGGAAGCGGACATTGTTTACCCCAGGCGGCATCGCCGCGGCGCAATGCGCGCACAGCACAAGCATGCCCAGCGCGATCAGCCGCAGCGTTGCGTTCCGCCGTTTGCCACCCCTGCCCCACATGCAATGCAGGCTACGCGCGCGATCGCACGCTGACAAGCATTACGCGCAGTGTGCCGCCACGGTTTTACCTTGCCGTGCTTGGCAGCGCCCGCGTAGACTCTGCGCGCCATTACCGCAGGCGCCACGCGCCAATCACAGGGGAAAATCATGTCAGGTTCACGCTCGCTCCGCCGCAAGCCGCTTGCAGTTTTCGTTCAACTCGCACTGCCGACAATGTTTGCCGTATCGCTGGGGCATGCGGCAACCTGCACGGTCAACACCAATGGCGATGATCCGATCACAGCCAGCGCCGCAGTGGATGCAACGACTATGAGCGGCAGCCTGCGCGACTGCATCCTCGCGGCGAATCTGTTGACCGGCACGACCGGCGCACCCACCGGCAACATGGCGATCGATACCAGCGGCATCCAGGGCCAGACCATCACGCTCAGTGATTCACTGCCGCTGATCTTCAACAACACCACGATTGGCGGCAGCGGACCTCCGGCAGTCATCGACGGCGGCGGACATCGCATGTTTTTTGTCTCCGGCCTGCCGGATTCGAGCGTAACGCCGCTACCCGATCCGGATGGCGCGCAAGCAATTACCGTTGGCCTGACCAACCTGATTTTGCAAAACGGAAAGGCTCAGGGTGGTTCCGGCGGCGGCGGCGGCATGGGCGCCGGTGGTGCGTTGTTCGTCAACAAGAACGCCACGGTAACGGTCAACCAGGTGAGTTTTTATAACAGCGCCGCCCAGGGCGGCGCGGGCGCGGCCACCGGTACGAGTGATGGCGGTGGCGGCATAGGTGGAAGCTCGACGTCCAACGGTGGCGGCGGTCTGGGCGGAAGTACATCGAGCTCAGGTGGCGGCGGGATTGGCACCGACGTCAACTCCTACAAGGGTGGAAGTTTTGGCGGTACCGGCATCGGCCAGATCAGCAATGCGCAAGTTTTCGGACCCGGGTTTGGCGGTGGCACCGGCGCCGCACCGAAGGGCGGTATCGGCGGCGGCGGCGCCAACAATGGCCTAGGCGGATTCGGGGGCGGTGCGGGTACAAATTACGGCACCTCCGGCTCGGGAGGGTTTGGCGGCGGCGGCGGCGGCGGCGGTTCGGAAGGCTTCAACCCCGGTACCGGAGGCGGCTTTGGCGGCGGCGGCGGCACCAGCCACCATGGCACGTACGGATATGGTACGAGTAATGGCGGCCCCGGCTTCACCGGCACCACCGGCGGCTTCGGCGCTGGCGGCTCCGGTTGTGGCGGCGGCGGCGGTTGCAACGGCGGCACGAATGGTTATATCGGCGGGCCGGGTGGCTCTGGGGGCACCGGCGGTGCCGGCGGCGGCGGTGGCGATTCTGGCAGTGTCGGCAACAACTGCGCTCCAAATACTTTCAGCACCAGCGGTGCCAGCGGCGCCGGCGGTGGCGGCGCCGGCTTCGGCGGCGCGGTGTTCGTGCGTAGCGGTGGCACACTGATCATGCAGAGCAACGCGCAGAATCCCGGTGGCAGCAAGATCAGTGGCAACAGCGTACTCAACGGTAATGGCATCGACAATGGCGCAGCGGCCGGCTCGGGCATGTTCCTGATGACCGGTGCGAACACCACGTTCGACATTGGCATCGCCGCTACGGTTTCGGACAATCTACAAGACGACAGCTTCGCATCGCTACCTGGTGGCACCTACACCGCCGGCAACGGCGCTGGTGCGTCGATTACCAAGCAAGGCGCAGGCACCCTGGTGCTTGGCGGCAGCCTCAACCAATACTCCGGCACCACGACGATCAATGCCGGCAGTTTGCAGCTCGACGGCTTGTTGACCACCAGCCCCATCACGATCAACGCGGGCGGCAGCTTGAGCGGCGTGGGCAACTATCTGCAAACGGCAACCCTCAACAGCGGCGGCGTTGTCGAACCGGGCGATGCGGCAGTCAACCCGGGGCCCGGCGCACTGTCCGCTCCTGGAACCCTGCATCTGGGCGGCCTGAACTGGCAAGGTGGCGGCGTCATGAACTTTCAACTTGGCGACGCCAGTGCGCCGAGCAATTCCGACGCATTGGTTCTCAATAGCTTTTTGAACAAGAGCAGCGCTGGCACCTACAAATTCCACTTCACCGACGGCACTGGCGGCCCACCGACACCAGGCGCCACGTATACGCTGATTCAGTTGAACTTTACCGGCTTTGCCGAAACCGATTTCTCCTTCGACTACAGCGGCGCTTTTAGTGGCACGTTCGGTGGCACGTTCAAGTTGAACAATATCCCGCTACCGAAGCCGCTCGGTGGGCCAACGCCCAAGGCCGTGGCGCCGCAGGGTACGTTGACGTTCACCGTCAACGCCGTCACGCCCGTCACCCTGCAATCGTTCTCCGTCGACTAAGAGCTTATCCGTAAATAATGTTTTTCGCTGCGGGGACGTTTCGGAACGCAATGATCGCCGCCGCCAGATGATTGAGGGCGAGAAAGCTACGCTCCAGTTTCTCATAGCGTACGAGCACCTTGCGGAAACGGTTGA
>JANXVS010000084.1 GCA_025351555.1 Pseudomonadota bacterium
CGCCTGCGCCGCAGCCTGATTGATGTCGGCGACGGCGATATGCGCACCATGGTCAGCCAATACCTGCGCGATGCGCTTGCCGATGCCGCTGGCGGCGCCGGTGATCAGGGCGACCTTGTTCTTGACGCTCATATTTTATCCTTTTCCACTTGTGGAATCCGCGCACACCTCATTCTTCACGGGCAATCGTTTTGACGTCGACCCCCAGATCGCGCAACTTGCGGTATAAATGTGTCCGTTCCATGCCGACCGCCTTGGCCAGCCGGCCGACACTGCCGCCTACCTGCTGCAACTGGCGCAACAAATAGGCGCGTTCGAACTGCTCGCGCGCCTCGCGCAGTGGCAGGTTGAAATCGATATCCGTCGTCTCGACGCGCGGTGCAGTCGCGATCGAACCGCCGAATGCAGCATCGACTTCCGCCAGATCGACCTCGGCGGCACTGCCCATCACCAGCAGCCGTTGAACGAGGTTGCGCAACTCGCGCACATTGCCAGGCCAGGGGTAATTGCGCAGGCGATTCTGCACCGCGATCGGGAAATGTCGGTACGGCAGCTTGTCGCGATTGGCGAAGAAATCGCCGTACAGACGCAGCAATTCGGGAATGTCTTCGCTGCGTTCACGCAGTGGCGGCACCGTCAGCGGCACCACATTGAGCAAATAGTAAAACTCTTCGCGGAAACGCCCGGCATGCATCAGTGCTTCAAGGTTCTGCGCGGTCGCGGCGATCACACGCAGATCCAGCGCCGCCGGCCCGCGTCCGCCACTGCGTACCAGCGCGCGCCGTTGCAGCACGCTGGCCAAGCGTTGCTGCAATTCCGCATCAAGCTCGGCGACTTCGTCCAGGAACAGGGTGCCGCCGTTGGCTTGTTCGAGCAGGCCGTGCTGGATGCCGTCGGCATTCTCGATACCGAACAGCGCGGCGACCAGATGCTCGCGCGGAATGCTGCCGGGCGCGACCGCGATGAACGGCCGATCGCGACGCGGCCCGTGCTCGTGCAGCCAGCGCGCGAAAGATTCCTTGCCGGTGCCGGGCTCGCCCTGAATCAGGATCCAGGTATCGTGCTGTGCTAACTTTTCTAATTGACTACGCAGGGCTGTCATCGCCTTGCTGCTGCCGACGGGCTCCAGCGGCAGCGCCAGATGCTGGCGCAGGCCCTCGTTCTCGCGCTTGAGGCGGCCGGCCTCGCGCGCGCGCTCGATGGTCAGCAGCAACTTGGCCAGCGAGATGGGTTTTTCGACGAAATCGTACGCGCCCAGACGCGTCGCCTCGACGGCGGTCTCGACTGTCCCGTGTCCGGACATCATGATCACCGGACACGATAGTGCGCCGGCGCTCGCCCATTCGCGCAGCAGACTGATGCCATCCAGATCGGGCATCCAGATGTCGAGCAGTACCACGTCGGGCCTTGCGCGCTGGCGCGCCTCACGCGCCGCCGCTGCCGATGCGGCGAGCACGACTTCATAGCCTTCGTCTTCGAGGATTTCCTTGACGGTCGAGCGGATATCCGGCTCGTCATCGACCACCAAGATGGGTCCGCTAGCCATGTCCACACCTGTGGCAAAAAATCGGGTAGGGATAGGCCATTGCTGGCCTACCCCTCCCTTAGAACCGTGCGTGCGAGTTTCCCCGCACACGGCTCGAGCCTATAACAAAGCCCCCGAAGAGGCCGGTTTCGTCGTTGCCAAACCAAGGCGATGAACCTTCGTGTGGCAGACAGGATGCAATAGTACGCGATTGCTTAGGCTGTCCGAGCCGCGCGCCACCCGATATTGAATATGGTGGTCGTGCCAGCCCGTTTCCTTCGTGATCGCGCAGTTGCACACCGCACATTTGCCTGCTTGCGATTTGTACAGCGTTACCCATTGCTGCCGGTGACGCCTGTCGTTCAACAGACGTGTCTGCCGCAGAGTTTCCCCGTACATCTCGTCAGCCGGATCGAAGGGGTTGTAAGCCCCCTTGATCTTCGTGTGCCGCTGGATAGACGTACCGCTCAATTGGTACAACTTCTTCCAGACCTGTTTGCCGTCATCCTTATCCACTTTGGTTGCGAACACCCAGGATCGTGTCGCGATGGTTGGGAAGTATTTCTTCCTGACCCATGCGCGATTCTTTCTCGGGTGCCGCCGCTTCGACCAGCACCAGAGCGCCCAGAACACCAGGTGCTCCATACGCGAGTACGCCGCTTTGGCCACCACGGGGCAGTGGTAGTTGGCCCAACCCCGTAGCATCGGGTTCAGCAGGTTGATGAGAACTTCCTGCTTTACCGTCTTGTTGGTGCTGATGACTTCCTTGACCTTGCGATAGAACGCTTGCGCGTTTTTCTTGCTCGGCTGGATCAGGAATTTTCCATTTGCATACTTGCGGAAATTCCAACCCAGGAAGTCAAAGCCTTCATCCACGTGCGTGATGCGCGTTTTCTCTGTGGACAGTTGCAGCCCTCGCTCGGCGAGGAATGCTTCTACCCACGGTTTGATGACTTCATCGAGCACCTCTTTCGAGACGCCCGTGATGACGAAATCATCGGCGTACCGCACCACGTGAACGAGCAGCTTCTTGGCCTTCGTCACGCCCAATTCCGCACCGAGGTGCGCCATCAGTTGCGACTCCAATCCATTCAGCGCCATGTTGGCCAAGGTGGGGGAAATGATCCCACCCTGCGGTGTGCCAGCCTCAGTCGCCTGAAGCTGGCCTTTGTGGATGACACCGGCCTTCAACCATTTCCTTAAGATGGCTTTGTCCATCGGGACATTGCGCACCAGCCAGTCATGGTTGATATGGTCGAAACAGCCTTTGATGTCTGCCTCCAGCACCCATGTTGCCGAGTTCTTCTTGGACAGGCAGACGAACAATTGGCCCATGGCATCGGCTGTCGAGCGATTTTGTCTGAACCCGTACGAGTTCGGATCGCTCCTCGATTCCGCCACAGGCTCCAAGGCCAGCAAGTACAGGGCTTGCATCGCCCTGTCGTGCATCGTTGGAATGCCCAACGGGCGTTCCTTGCCATTGGCCTTGGGGATGAAGACCCGCCGTAGGGGCCGGGCCTTGTATCCGCGCCGCTTCAACTCGCCGATGGCTTTCCAGCGGCGTGCAGGAGTGTTCCACAGCTCGCGATCGACGCCAGTCGTTCGCTTGCCTTGATTTTGCGTCACTCGTCGTACGGCTAATGCTTTGCCGCAAAACGAGCGGGTTAACAGCCGTTGCAAGGTTTTCGCCCTGCGCCAGTTGCCGACCAACGTTGCCTTCGCGATGCGTATCTGGATTCCTCGAACGTTCCGCTCGACCCGGCGCCAATCGACGTCGTGCCAGTGTTGCGGCGCGTTGGAAAGCGCAGACACGACCATGTGATCGTGTTCTCTCATGCTTCTTTCCTCAGGTTGACCCGAAAGAAAGGCGCATGGAGACCCCGAAGGGGCATGCGCCCCGTTGGGGTGGTTTTGTATACATGCATCCAATGACTCCGGATACATTCCTGTTCCTGATTAGCCCAACTTGAGCAGTTGGGAGCACGTTGAAGCGATTTTCGGAAGAGGTGCAGTAATCGGATCAGCGACTTGCGTTTCGCGGAGCGCTGATTTGGCCGTGTAGTGCCGACTTTGGTTGTTTTCTTTTGCCGGTTTCTCGGGTTTGATATGTGGCATGTACTTACGCCACACGACCCGCAAGAAGGACGGCAAGATCCATCGGTACTGGCGTTTAGTCCGCAGCGTACGCGTCGGTCGTCGCGTGATCCAGCAGACGGTGGCGCATCTGGGCGAGCTGGATGAACACGGACGATTGCAAGCGCGCGCGTTGGCCCGCACGCTGATCGGTGCGCCGGAGCAAGCACGGTTGTTTGATGATGGCAGCGCGCATCTGACCGTGCCGGTGCGCTTGAAGGGTGTGCGCGTGGAACGCTCGCGTCAGTTTGGCGACGTGTATCTGGCGCTCGCATTGTGGCGTGGGACGGGCCTTGCGAAGCTGTGCGAAGAGCTGCTACCGGCGGGCAAGGAGAGCGTGCCGTGGGCGACGATGGCCTCGGTACTGGTCGCGGCGCGATTGTGCGAGCCATCGAGCGAGCTACATATTGCCGAGGATTGGTATCGACGCACCGCGCTGTGCGATCTGTTGCAGCTGGATGATGCGCAGGTCAACAAGGATCGGTTATATCGTGCCCTGGATGAGCTGCTCGCGCATAAGGCTGCGATCGAAGCGCATTTATCGCAGCGCTGCGGGGAGCTGTTTGCCATCCAGAACGAAGTGCTGCTGTATGACGTGACGAGCACCTATTTCGAGGGCCAAGCCGCAGCCAACCCCCTCGCGCAGCGCGGTTATTCACGCGATCATCGGCCCGACTGCAAACAGGTGTGTATCGCGCTGGTCGTCACCGTCGAAGGGTTCCCGTTGGGCTACGAGGTGTTCCCTGGCAACACCCACGACTCGCGCACCTTGCAGACGATCGTGGCCACGATGGAAGCACGCCACGGCGTCGTGGGACGTGTGTGGATCACGGATCGGGGCATGGCAAGCGCCGCCAATTTGGCGTGGCTACGCCAGACCGGTAGACGCTACATCATCGGTGCACCCAAGTCCGAGCTGAAGAAGTTCAGCGCCGCGCTGGCCACTCACGCTGGCTGGCGCGCGATCCGCGAGGGCGTCGAGGTCAAACTCGTGCGCTGCACGGACACGGGGGACACGATCATCCTGTGCCGTTCCGCCGATCGGCAAAACAAAGAACGCGCGATGCACGAGAAGTTCAGTGCGCGAATCGATGCGGCGCTCGCACGCCTGGCTGGCCGCATCGAACACTCGATCAAGCCGATTGATCCGACCCAAGTCAACCGGCAGATCGGCCGGATCTTGCAGCAAAACCAGCGCGCCGCCGCGCGCTTCGATGTACGCCTCATCGCGGTCGACTGCGCCGCCGGATATCGCCTCCAGGTTCACATCAACACGCCGTTCGATGATTGGGCGGCGCTCTCGGAAGGTGCGTATCTGTTGCGTTCCAATATTACCGATTGGTCCGATCAGCAGCTGTGGAAGGCCTATATCCAGTTGACCCAAGCCGAAGCGGCCTTTCGCATCCAGAAAGATCAGCTGCGTGTGCGCCCCATCTGGCACCAGCGTGCCGATCGCGTCCAGGCGCATATTCTGGTCTGCTTCCTGGCCTTCGTGCTCTGGAAGACCCTGGAGATGTGGCAACAACGTGCCGGCCTGGGTAACTCACCGCGCACCGTGCTCGAAGAACTCGTGCGTATCCAGTCCCACGATGTCGTACTGCCCACCACCACGCACGCAGACATCCGCCTGCGCTGTGTGGCTCAACCTGACGACGCACAGTCCGTGCTCCTTGAACGGCTCGGCATCGTATTGCCGAAACGCATGCGCATGACCGACCTTGATTTGCCCGCTGTCGCCGTCAGCGCATAAAGCACGTCGTTACCAGAATTGTAGTGCCGACTTTTTGCCTATGTGCATGATTCCATTACATCGCTACATCGATTCTGCGCAAGTTGGGTTAGCTTTCGCGCAGCTCAGCCCCAGATAGCCGTCGAACAACGCCTGCAACTGCGCGCGGGGATGGCCGGCGTGGGGCGCGATCGTGGCATCCCACCATTCGAAATATCCATGTTCCTGTTCGCGCAGGTATTCGGCGACGAGGTCGTCTTTCGATGGAAGCTGCGATGAGTGGGAACCGCCGGTGAATTTCCCCCAAGTTTGCTTTCCTACTTGTTGCCACTCGAAAGAGGCTGGTTAGGGTCGAGGCTGTGTGAAAACCTGGCGACAAATTTTTCTTTCATAAAAGTTGATCAAGAGTGGGCCACCTACGCCGATTTGGACGCATTCGATTTGCCGGACGCATGTTAAATCGACGCACGCGGCTCAACCTGTCGCCACGCGTTGCATTTTCATTGCAGTTACTCTCTTGAGTGAAGGACCCGTCCGGGCCGGAACAAGGTCGAATGCTACGGTAGCGCCTCGAACCCATCGCGAAAGATCACATCGTTCTCGTGCACGCCGGCCCAGAAACCGCTGCGCAAACCGTAACCGTTAGCGCCGCTCAATGCGCCAACTGGACTGGCGTCGGCCTGCGCAACGCTGCCATTGAGCGTGTAGGCGCCGGCGCCGCTCATGGCGACGCCGCCGGCGGCTGCCTTGTTCCAATGCAGATCGTAGCCGCCCCCGGATTGGGCGAGAGCCACGCTGGCAGCGGCCAGCGCGGCCGCGAGCAGCACACGCTGCGCAACTTTGCCTAGCGTCGCCGCGATGTCTTGTTGTGCGCCTTTCACGGCCGCCGCTCCGCAATACCGAGCTGCGCTTCGATGCGTTCCAAGCGTGCGCGCAGATCGGCGTTTTCGGTTCGCAGTTCCTCATTCTCGGCGTCTTTCTCGGCGCGCAGTTCACGCAGGGCTTCCACCGAGAGGGCTTCGAAGCCGCGGACGGTGACGAACTTGTAGCCGCGCGGATCCTCGTCCACCCAGTTCGGGAACACCGTCTCGACCTCCTGCGCGACGAAACCGATTTGCGTACCTGGTTGCGAGAACGCGAGCTGCGGATCGATGTACTCGAAGGTACGTCCCCGTAACGCCAGCACCCGATCGAGGGCATGACCAAGCGGCTGTATGTTCTTCTTCAAGCGCGCATCAGAAAACGTCGACCATGCAGTACTGCCGTCGCCCTTGGTTGCATGGCCCTGCACGGTCAGGTCGAATCCGGCCTGAGGCAAGTTTGTGTTGATAGCTACCCCGCCAGCGGCGCGGATCAGAAACTGGTTGGGGCCGCTGGATACGAATGCCGTATTCGCATCCGCCCAGACGAAGCTGCCGTAGTCACCGCAGTTTGTTCCAGCAATGCACGTGCCCGCATTGTTCGCACCAAATGTACCGGATCCGGAATCGCGCACCTTTGCAGAATGACCCGCGGCGAAGCTGAAATCACCGCCTGCCTGGTCGCCTCGACCACCTGCCACGGTCGCGCCGTAACCGCTGGCCGCGTTGGAGTAGCCGCCGCCGACCGTCGCGTAAATATTGCTGGCCCCGTTGTAGTTGCCGCCGCCGACCGTCGCATAGTTGCTGCTAGCCGTGTTGATGGCGCCGCCGCCGACCGTCGCGTTGTCGCCGCTCGCAGCGTTATTAACACCGCCGCCGACCGTTGTTTGACTACCGCTGGCCGTGTTGGCGTTGCCGCCGCCGACCGTCGCGCTGTCGCTGCTGGCCGTGTTGGAGAAGCCGCCGCCGACCGTCGCGTCAATATTGCTGGCCATGTTGCCGAGGCCGCCACCGACCGTCGCGAAATCTCCGGTGGCAGAATTAGCGCAGGGCAGATTATTTAAGCGACCGCAGTTAGAACCTGTCGAGCCACCGCCGCCGATGGTCGCTCCGGCAGGATTGGTGCTTGCGGGAACCGTAGTAACTGTATTGCCGGAAAATCCAAACACCACGCTGGGGGCATCAGTGTAAGTAGAATTGCCTGATGGCAGGATCATCCCGACCTGCGTCCCAACCTTGAATACCAGGGGTTGACTATCCGTTGTGCCGAGGAAGTTGCCTGAGGTTCCAATGGCATTGCCGGCCAGATTCCAGGTACTTCCTGCAAGCGTGGCAGCAACACAATTTGGAGTGCCAGAGCTGCTGAAACCCACGAGGTATAGGCCGCTCGAACATGAACTCGCAAGTGCCTGCTGTACCGTGCTGTCAACTTGCGCTTGGGTCACCGCGTGAGAAGCAATCTGATTCGTCCCCACCGCGCCCGTTGCGATCTTCGGCTGAGTCACGCTGCCATCGGCAAGCTGCGGATTACCCACGCCACCCGAGGCGATAGCGATAGTGCCGCTGCTGGTGATGGTGCCGCCAGACAATCCGGTGCCGGCACTGATGCTCGTAACGGTGCCGCTGCCGGCGGCCTGACAGGTGACCGCTCCGGCGTTATCAATGGCGTTGATGCTAGTACCGGGACCGCACGTGCCGGTCACGCGCTGCTGCACTTGCGATGGGATGATCTGCGCGCTTCCGATACTGGCGTTGGAGACGCTGTAGGCGAGTTCCGCCGTTGTCGACTGCAATGCGTACGGCGCATTCTCGATCTTGGTGCGCGGCACGAGCGCATTGCCGTTGACCGTGACCGCCAGGTAGCGCTGATCCGACACCAAGCTGACGAACGCGGATCCCCCGAAATCCAGCGCTACCGTGAAGATGCCGTTCACCACCGCGACCGGGTTTGCGGAGCCGGCCGTGAAACTGAGCATCGGGCCGATCTGACTGCCACCGGTCGGTGCATCCCAAAGCACGAACACCATGTCCACACCGGGACTCGTGTTGGTCACCGGCAAGCCGTTCTGGCGCAGCTCGCCCTGATAGGTAAACGACGTCCCCTGCGGTGTCTGAGCTCGCAGTTGTAGTGTGGCCAGTAGAAGGATAGTCGAGATAAGACGAAGCACGATGCGCACGGTAGTACTCCCCTTGGTCATCCAACACGGACGCGGCATGGCGCCGCTGCAACAGTAGTCTCCTCTTAGAACAGACGAAAATTCATATGGTCAACTGACACGGCAGCTTGCGATCGACGCTGCTTGGTGATGTTGGCGAAGGCTCCCGCGGTATGCGGACCTCAGTGCGCAACTGAAGGCGCTGTCGCGCGATCAAGCAGCTGCCGCACGTCGGTTACTTGCGCCGCGTCGGGCGAAGGCCGCTGCTGCAGTAGGCGTAGTGCTTCACGCAGATGATCGGAAGCCTGCGCGGGTTGGCCTACTTCAAGTTCGGTCCTGCCGATGCACGTCAGTGCGCGAACGATGTCATGACCTAACGGCGGCTTTGCCGCGCGCGCATCGCCAAGCGCCGTGTCACACGCAGACGTTGCCTCAGCATGATTACCAAGCGCATCAAGGCTCGTCGCGAGCGTCAATCGAGTGTCGATGATCTTCTGATGGCCAGCGGGCAACGCCTTCTGAAATATCGTCAAGGCGGCCTGAGCGTGTTCGATTGCGCGCTCATGTTGCCCGTTGGCGGCGTCTAGCGTCGCCTGCAGGACAAGATCGCCTGCGACACGCTCGCCCTTTTCACCGTAGCGTTTGCGATCCGCAGCAAGCGCCTGATCAATCTCGTTCTGCGCCTCTCCCAAGCGCTTTTGCGCGATCAATGTTTTCGCAAGGTTCAACCGGCGCAATGCGATGAGTGGGTGGTCTGGCGTTCTTACGCGCAAATCCATGGCCATTGCCTCGCGCACCAGCGTCTCGGCGTCTGCATAGTGTCCCTGTCGGTAGCGCACGACACCCAGGTTACCCAACGCAGACGCTATGTATGGATGATCACCGCTATATATTTGCTTTTGTATCGTCAGTGATTCAGCAAGCAGTTCCGCCGCTTCATCTGTTTTCTCCTCCAGACCCAAAGTTGCAGCAAGATCGTTCAAGTGTGTTGCAACGGATTGGTTAGGGCCAGGATAGACCTTACGATCAATCGCAACGGCTTCGCGCATCAGCTCCTCGGATTCGGCTAACTGGCCGAGGTCGCGTCTTGCACCAGCCAGCATCGCCAGGTTTTCAGCGACGTTGGCATGATCGTCGCCGAGCACTTGACGACGCAACCGCAGCGCCTCCTCCATCACCGGAATGGCTTCTGCCGCATGGCCAAAAGTCTCCAACGTATCACCCAGTCCAGTAAGTGCCTCGCAAAGTGGCGTAGGATCGTCTGGCGATACCTGTCGAATCATTGCCACTGCTTCGCGCGCCGTGTCGATCGCGCGTTCATTGCGCAGGCGTGTATCGAGCAAAGCGATTTGTATCAGCGCCGCCGCGATTGCCGCGCTTGCGCCGGGGTGCGCTTTTCTATAGGCGTCGAGCGCTTGCTGAAGCGATTGACGCCCGATCTCAAAACGACCTTCGGATTGCGCCAGCTCGGCCTGCCGTACGGCAATATCGAGGGTCTGCGCGTCGGAGCGGCCCAGTTTGTCCTGCGCCAAGATAGCGGCCGCGTCGAGAGTGCTGCGCGCTTCGGTCAGATGGCCGCGTTGGCGCTCGATCGTGCCGATCATTCCCAGGACTTCGACCGCAAGATCGGGGCGCTCGGCAAATTCCTGCGGCACGCGCTCGCGACTGCGCGTGAGCAATCCTTCGGCCGTTTCGATCGGCGTGGTCTTGCCGGGCTCCGCTCCGATGAACAGATCCTGCAAGAAGCTTTTAACCGCGTTGGCACGTCCGGCTTCAGCGGTTGCGCGGACAGCTTCCGCCTGAGCATGTGCGGCAGCCTCGCGGGCCAAGGTTGCTTGATCGAGGCTAAAGACCGTCGCACCGACAAGCGTCGCTGCGACAATCACGGCCGCGGCAAAACCAAGACGATGTCGGCTAACGAATTTTCCCACGCGATAGCTAACTGAATCCGGCCGCGCGGCAATCGGCTCGCCAATGAGATGTCGGCGAACGTCTTCTGCAAGAGCCAGCGCGCCCAGATAACGGCGCTCGGGTTCGGCGCGCAGGGCTTTTGATACCAGACTATCCAGATCGCCGCGTAGCACGCGTACGAGTGCAGCCGGTGTCGTCGTACGCGCGGCCGCCACAACCGCCGCTTCTGCTGCAGACAGACCGGCGATGCGGGCAGATGCTGCCAGCGGAGCGCCGTCCGCTGCGATCAGCGGGCGGACGCCGGTCAGCAATTCGTGCAGGAGAACTCCCAGCGAATAAACATCCGTCGCCGTCGTGATTGCTCCACCGGAAAACTGTTCGGGCGCCGCGTAACTCGGCGTCAAATGTTTTATCGCGGTTTGGGTCTGATCCTGGTCATTCGCGCTGCGCAGAAGCTTGGCAATACCAAAGTCGAGCAGCTTGGGTGTGCCATCGCGGGTTACCAGGATGTTCGACGGCTTGAGGTCGCGATGCACAATCAGGTTTTGGTGCGCGTATTGAACGGCATCACATACCAGCAGAAAAAGCCGCAGCCGCCCTTGGATGTCGAGTCGATCGGTGTCGCACCAGCGCGTGATCGGCTTGCCGTCGACGTACTCCATCGCAAAGTAAGGAATACCGGCCGCCGTGATGCCACTGTCGAGCATGCGCGCGATGTACGGATGCTCAAGTCGCGCATGGATGCGTTGCTCACGCTGGAACAGGGTTTGTTCATCGCGGCTATAGAGTCCAAGCCGCATCAATTTGACTGCGACGCGCTGCTGGAACTCAACCGTATCGCGTTCGGCCAGGAACACGACAGCCATCCCGCCTTCGCCAAGCTTCTCGATGAGGCGGTAGGGACCGATCTCCTGCAATTCGATCAGGTTGCGCCCTGTCACAAGCTCGCGGCGCAGTCGTGTTTCCGGCCCATCGATCTCGTCATCAAGGGCAACAAGTTTCATTGCCGCCACGCGCAGTGTTGGATCTGAACAATGCCGGTCCAGCCACGCACTGCGCGCGCCGGGTTCAACTTCGAGCAACGCGTCGATGAGCGGCTCGAGTTCGTTCCAACGTTGGCTGATCAGGTCGCGCATGTCCAATCAACCAATGATCCACGCAGCAGCACGCGTGCCTTGCGCCAGTCGCGAAGCACGGTGCGTTCGGAAACCTCAAAGCATGCGGCGATGTCGGAAAATTCAAGACCGGCAAACACATGGAGCTCCACAACTTCGGACAATCGCGGATTGATCCGCGCGAGCGCACCGAGCGCCTGGTCGACCGCGAGGAGATCGGAGACGGCACCGGGCTCGACGAGCTGATCCAGTGCCACATCGTCGCGCTCGGCGTCTCCACCGCGTTTTCCGGCGAGACGTCGACGCGCGTTGTCCACAAGTATATTTCGCATCGTGGTGGCCGCGCACGCGAAGAACTGCCGACGTCCGGACATCCCGATCTGCGGCTGGTCTACGAGCTTCAAGTACGCTTCATGCACGAGCGCGGTGGTGTTCAGGGTCTGCTCCGGCGCACGTCTGCGCTGCGCGTGAGCGAGTTGGCGCAACTCGGCGTACACCATGGGTATCAGCAGCGCAAATGCTTGCGGTTCGCCACGATTGAGGCTTTGCAATGCCTCGGTTACTTCCTCGCGCGTAGTCATGTATTCCCCGAAAAAGCGTCGGAACGCCGGGGCCTACTCTACCTGAGCAACCTGTGTAGTGCAGCTTGAGATTCCCGGCCGGCCTCGCGGGAAGTACCGTTGGTTTCCGGGAAATCCGGGTTGCTTTCCGGAAAGCCTGACCCTTTCCACCCAAACTCTCATTGGCTTTTCAAAAAGCCGGCTTGGCCTTGGTGAAAAACAAAGCGGCTTTTCCACAAGCCGAACCGTGTTTCCAACAAACCATTCGTGTTTTCCGTCGATCTGCTCAGAATCGGAGCAAACCCGGTTGGTTTTTGTGAAATCCAGACCAGGATTCCGGCAATCCTTTCCTTGACTTGCGATAAGCCCAACCGTATCCGCCGCAAAATAAGTTTGCTTTTCCCGAAATCTGCCAGCGCATTCCAGAGCATCACCGGAAGCGCGCGGATTTCGACTTTGCCCACAACGCACATGTCACTCGCGACCACGGATTTGCGTCTGGATTTCATGAAACACGCCGCGATGGCGGATTTCATCGGCACTTCCAGACAGTCGAGGGAGACGGTCAGATGAGGCAACACAGCACTACGGAACCGGTTTCGTCGGCCGTGTTCGATGCGCGGCCAACTACACGGACCAGTCTTGCCGACAAGGTGGCCGTTTCCGAAATGCTGATCGGCGATGCGGCGGCCAGTCAGTGCGATGCGCCGCCGCTCGCCTTTGTCTGGGCTCTCGGTCGGCGCCTCGTCGAATGCCTGGCGCTCACCCGTGGTCAAAACGTGTTCGACGTGTGCTGCGGTACCGGTACCACGGCCATGCCGGCGGCGCAGCAGGTCGGCAGCGCTGGGCATGTGCTCGGCATTGATACGGGAGCACGCTTGATCCTGCGCGCGCGCGCGCG
>JANXVS010000102.1 GCA_025351555.1 Pseudomonadota bacterium
CTGATTCTCACCGGCGGCACCGTGCTGATCGATCACGGTTTCGGGCTTTCCAGCTCGTTTCTGCACATGAGCCGTCTAGACGTAAAAATGGGTGATCGCATTGCCGTCGGGCAGGTGATCGGCGCCGCCGGCATGACCGGCCGTGCCACCGGCCCGCATGTGCATTGGGGCTTCAACTGGTTCGATGTGCGCCTGGATCCTGCGTTGCTGCCGAAGCCGTGATTCGGTTGCGAGAACACACTACAAAACATCGTTATGGACGCGGCACACTTGCTGTCTCGCCATCCGCGATTATCTGCAGGAAGCGCGCATCCTCGCGCAACGGATCCCACACCGGATCGAGCTTGAGCAGGGCCGGCGAAATGGCGCCGCCGCTGGAAGGCACTGCCAGCAATTGCTGCAGGGTATCGATGGCCTGATCGTTCTCGCCCACGCGCACATACAGTTGCGCGAGGTAGGCCAGATAGGCCGGAGCGCTGTAGGCGTCGCGACTCATTGGCATCAGGTCGATGGCCTTGCGTCCTTCGCGTATCGCCTCGTCCTTGAGTCCCAGCCCGGCCGCAGCAAAACCGAGCGCAAGATGCAGATCAGGATCGTCGGCGCGTTGCAGCAGTGCAGCCTGCATCTGTGCGCGCAGCTCCGTATATAACGGCTGCGCTTTCGCGTTGTCGCCGGCTGCCTGGTACGCCCAGGCGAGATAAAGCTGCCTTGGGAATGTTTCGTTGCTATAAACGGTCCAGTTCGCGGCAGTATCGGTTTGCGCGGTCTTGGCGGCTGCCGGGTAGTCGCGTGACCACCAACCGAGTTGGAAGAATGACGAGGCATTCCCGGAATAGTCGTCACTACCGGAAGTCAGTGAACCCAGCGCCGCGCGCAGTGGCGCGAGATCGCCCTTCCAGTACACGGTGTTGAACGCCCGCGTGATCTGCTCGTCGGTTGGATCGTGGGTCACAGCGACGGCACGCGCATATACCTGATCCGCCTCGGCGTAACGGCGCAGAGACTGGTAGGCAAAAGCCAGTTGATCGATGGACAGGCTGCTGCGCGGATCGAGCACGATCGCACGCTGAAAACTGGCGATGGCGTCGTCCCAGCGTCCCTGCCGGCGCGCGATGGCTGCAACGTAGGTTTCAACCGAAGCGTTGTTGGGCAAGGTATTGCGCGCGATCTCGAGTTGCTGCAGGGCCTGCGTGTAATCGCGATGGCCGTAGTACCAGTACACCCCAAGCGCCTTGTGCGCTTCGCCCAGATCCGGTTGCAGCGCCAGGGCTTGGTCGGCCGCGGCCTTGGCGGCCGCCAGTCGCGCCTCAGTGTGGTCGGGGAGCTGCCAATACGTGCGCAGATGCGCCTGCGCCAGCATCGCGGCGGCGAGCGCGAAGCCCGGATCCTTGGCCAACGCCTGCTGATACAACGCAATCGCCAGCGGCATCTGCGTGGACGTCAGCGCAGCTTGGTCGTAGACGCGCTGGAAGTAGGCATTGGCGCGCAGGTATAGATCGTAGGCTTCGGGATTCTGCGTCGGCACGCTGGCGATGCGCGCGGATTCCGCCGGCAGCAACTGCGCCTTCAACGCATCGGCGACTTTCTCCGCCACGTCGGTTTGCACCGCGAATACATCCTTGAGATCTCGATCGTACTTCTGCGCCCACAGATGGGTGTCAGTGTGCGCGTCGATCAACTGCAGGTTAATCCGCACTTTGCCATCGGCCCGCTGCACGCTGCCTTCGAGCACCGTCGCCACGCCGAGTTGCTCGGCCACGATTTTCAAGTTCGGCGGATGGCTGGCGTACTGCTGCGTCGAGGTGCGCGAGATCACCTTGAGGTCGTGGATGCCAGCCAGGCGTGTGAGGATTTCATCCTGCATGCCGGTCGCAAAATAAGCATTGGACTTGTCGTCACTGAGATTCTCGAACGGCAGCACCGCGATGGATTTGTCGCTCGCTAGGCTGGGGCTTGCTTGCGCGCTCGACGATTTGCCCGCTTCCGATGTCGCGTTCGTCGATGGCGCAGCCGCGACACGCCACAGCAGCCCGCCACCGATCATCAGCAATAGCGCGAGGAACAGCAACTCCGTACCACTGACGCGCTGCGCACCGCGCTCGCCGTGATACCACGCGAGCACCAGCGTGACGAAAAATCCGACCGCCAGCGCAATCGTGATCCCGCGGCGCACGCCATCGGGCCAGCCGAACTGCTGCGCAATGATATCGAGCCCTTGCAGCAAAGCGAACGCGGCGGCGATATACGCCAGCGCCCACTGTACGAGTTTGCGTTCGCGCAGATGTTGCAGGAAGTCAGTCATGCGCCCGATCCAATTCAACCTGATTCAATTCAATACGATCCAATTCAATACGATCCGATTCAAACCGCTGCGCAACCCATGCCTCGATGCTGCGACGGTTGTCGACGACCGCGATCACCAAGACGATGTCGGCGTCGATGGCATACAGGATGCGCCAAGGGCCTTCGACCAATTCGCGCGGGGGCGGAACTGTGGGCATCGAAACTTCCGGGATGCGTCGACCGCGCGTCGACAGGGATTCGAGCGATCGCGCCCGCCCGTGCAATCGATCAAGGGTTCGCAACGCATTGACCGCGTTGTCGCGTACGATGTAGCCGACGATGCCATCGAGATCTTTCTCGGCATCATCCGACCAGCGCACTTGTCGCTTAGCCACGTTGTGGCAACGGCTTTTTCAGGCGCGCGCGCGCGTCGGCGAATACCTGCTCCTGCGGCTTCGTGCGTCCCGCCTTGTGGTCTGCCAAGGCCCGATTCAGGCGCGTCAGCAGCGCCAGTTGAAACTGGGTGTGCTGGTAGCCTTCGTAGCTCTGCACCACGGCGCGGCCACGACCGTTCTGCGTGAGCACGACCGGTGCCTGAGTCTGCAGGCGCTCGAGCCAGCCGCTGGCGTCACTCTTGAACTGCGTCAGGCTGATGATGTCTTCGCTCGCCATGGCAGGTTCCTCCGGTCTGAATTCGGCCCGATGATACGCCGATGCGCTGCGCAAAACACGCAGCCGATCGTCATTCCGCGATGCCCTTGGTATCGATCGCGTCTTTCGCCACGCCATCATCCCCGTATTTTTTCAGCAACGTCGAAAGCGCACATCCTTGCGCAGCGGATCCCAGGCCGGGTCGGTGCGCAGCGACGCGGCGGACACCACGCGACCTGCCGGTGCGGCCAGCAATTGTTCGATTTGGCTCAGGGCGGCCCCGGTCTCGCCGAGCTGTTCGGCGACGATCTTCAGATTGGGCGGATGGCTCGCATACTGCTGCGTCGAGGTGCGCGAGATCACCTTCAGGTCGTGAATGCCGGCAAGGCGCGTGAGGATTTCATCCTGCATGCCGGTCGCAAAGTAGGCGTTGGCCTTGTCCTCACTGAGATTCTCGAATGGCAGCACGGCGATGGATTTACCGAGCGCCTGCGTCGCAGTCGCAGCGTTCTCATCCTTGTGCGGCACGAAGGTATTGGTGAGCAACAGCACAACGGAGAGACTGAGTATCGCGATGATCCAGCGGTCAAGCTTCTTGCCGGTCTGTCGCGTGACCGACGCATCCAGCGCTACCGCGCTTTCACGCTGGATGCCCTGCGGCGTCCATTCGTAGAACCACGAAAACAGCAGCACGAACGGAAAGCCGATGATCGCTGCAATCACGATCCAGCGCACCACCCATTCCGCAATGTGGAAAAATGGAAAAACCTGCGTCGCCACCTGCACCAGCAGCCACGCGCTCGCCGCGTAGAACACCGCGGCGCGGTGGACATTGCGGCGTTTGAGTTCGGCGAAGAGGTTCATCGGGGCGGGATACCTATCTCGCGCACGATCGCGGCGTAGCGCGGCTCGCCATGCAGGAAATCGAATTCGGGGTCAACGCCGATAAATGGCAGGAATCCTTCGCGCGCCTCGACCGCGCGTTCGAGATAGCCGAGCGTCGCCGTCCGGTCGCCGAGCCCGGCGGTGATACGCGCGAACTCCAGCGTCGAGACGAACGGTTTGCCCTGCTCGGCCGCCGCGACGAAGCGATAGCGGAATTGCGCGACGCGCTGACGTTGGACCCAACCTTCCCGCGAACTCGGCGCGAGCTTGCGCGGCAACTGCTCGCCTCCGGGCATACCGACGAAGCCCTGAGCGAAGCGCGCAAGCTGGCCGAGCGTGCGCCGGACAATCTACCCGCGCTCGCCACACTCGGGCTCTGCCTCGGGCGTGCCGGACACGCCGAGGAAGCGCGCGCCCTGTTGCGGCGGCTGGAGTCGGAGCGTGGCAAACCGTTCGTCTCGACGCTGGAGTTCGCGCGTATCACCGCCGGGCTCGGCGACCGGACGGCGACGCTCGGCTATCTCGAACGCGCGGTCGAGGCG
>JANXVS010000107.1 GCA_025351555.1 Pseudomonadota bacterium
ATCACCGGCAAGGTGATATCGGTCAACAGCGCGCTGGCCGACAAGCCTGAGACAATCAATGAAGACGCTTACGGCGAAGGCTGGATCTACGTGGTCAAGCCGAGCAACCTGGGGGAAGAAGCCGAAGAACTGCTCGATCCGGATGCGTATGCGGAGCTGATCGAGAGCGAAGAACACTGAAACCATCTTAAAAACTACTGCGCTCGGTATTTTGCGGCCGTCCGGTGCTCGGATTGCTCATGTACTGGCGTGTACACTCCGCATCCTCCGCTCCGGGCGGCCGCAAACTACCTTCGCTCGCTACGTTTTTAAGATGGTTTCTCCTTAGCTGACTGCGTCTGCCAGTTTGCGTCCTTGGTCGTTCTAGCTGTCCATTCCTTTGAGATTCGACATGCCGTTCATTCCCCACTCCGAAACCGACGTCCGCGCCATGCTCAAGGCGATCGGTGTGCAGCGCATCGAGGATTTGTTCGATGAGATTCCTGCCGCGCTGAAGATCGACCAGCTCAGGCAGGTACCGCCGGGCTTGAATGAAATGGATGTCACGCGGCTGATGAAGCAGCGCGCCGCGCTGGACGGCACACCCCTGAATTTCGCCGGTGCCGGCGCGTACGAACATCACATTCCCGCTGCGGTGTGGGCAATCGTCTCGCGCGGCGAGTTCTATTCGGCCTACACGCCATACCAGGCAGAGGCCAGTCAAGGCACGCTGCAACTGATTTACGAATATCAGACGATGATGACGCGTCTGACCGGCATGGATGTGAGCAACGCTTCGATGTATGACGGCGCCACCGCGCTGGCCGAAGCGGTGCTGATGGCCGAACGCTGCGTCAAGAAGGGGCCGCGCAAGGTGCTGGTGCCCAAGTCTGTGCATCCGGCCTATCGCAAGACCCTGCACACCATCGTCGATCTGCAGAACATCGAAGTAGTCGAAGTGGACTTCTGTCACGAGGGCGCGAGTGCCGGCGGCATCGATCCGGTGTGGCTTGCACAACAGGACTTTGGCGCATTCACCGCGTTGGTGATCCCGCAGCCGAATTTCTTTGGTGTGCTGGAAGATGTCGATGCACTTACCGACTGGGCACACGCCAAGGGTGCGCTCGTTATTGGCGTGGTCAATCCATTGTCGCTCGCCGTGCTCAAGGCGCCGGGACAATGGGGCGCCTCGGGTTCGGACAAGCGTGGCGCCGACATCGTCTGCGGTGAGGGCCAACCGTTCGGTGTGCCGCTATCGTCAGGTGGACCGTACTTCGGCATCCTCGCCTGCAAACAGGAGTTCGTGCGCCAGATGGCGGGGCGCATCGTTGGCCGCACCACCGATCTGGATGGCAAGCAGGGGTTTGCGCTCACCTTGCAGGCGCGCGAGCAACATATCCGCCGCGCGAAGGCGACGTCGAACATCTGCACCAACCAGGGCTTGCTGGTCACCGCCGCGACGATCGCGATGGCGATGCTCGGACCTGAAGGTGCACGTCGCGTCGCCAGCACGAGCATGACCAACACGCGCAAGTTGCGCGACAAGCTGTGTGCGATCCCGGGTGTCGCTCCGCTGTTCGCGCGGACGTTCTTCCATGAAGTGGCGGTGAGTCTGCCGCGAGCGGCGCACGACGTTGTTGAGCAACTCGCGCGCGACAACATCGTCGCCGGATTTGCGCTTGGCGAAGAATATCCGGAGTACGAAAACGCATTGCTCGTGTGCGCGACGGAAACGAAAACCGATGCCGATCTGGATCGCTTCGTGCACGCACTTGCACGCACGTTGAGTTGATTCGCAATGCCGCCGACGCGCGCGCACGTCCGATCGAGTTTGCGCAAATCTGCGCAATTCGCGCATAAATCGCGTCGTTCGGAAGATTTCAAAAAAATATTTTTTCGCCGCTGGCGCGCTCCGATAGTCGGTCTTGCAACGCCTGAGTCGTGCATCTGCACGGCACTGCTTGTGCGTGACATTGAATTCGTGTGCAGACGCGAGCATTTACACAAGTGTGCAGATGCAACTTATGTCGCATCTTGCACAATATGGCTGCAAGCCGCGTATTTGTTGGTGTTGCGGACACATGCCATACGCGCGATGCTCGCGCGCATGCGCATTTGCGCTATAAGCGTCCAGATGTATAGACATCCATATTGAATTTGCGCACGCGACGCAGCGCTTCTTGCCGAGTCGCGATTGCGTGCCGCGAGGCGGCGCGCCTTCAGCGCGAGCGCCGTTGTCCCGACGCACAAAGGTGTTGACAGCAAAGCGTTCCGGTAATAATTTTTTATCCCGGCGTAACCAGCGCGTAACGGATCCATGACGGCTTCAAAGTTTATCAAGCCCTACATTGCACACGGTCAGAAAGCTGAAGCCGTGAAAAAAGTGACGGTATCCATTCCGCTTCACGTGCTCAAACATCTCTCGGATGAGCGCACCCGCCGACAAGTTCACAACCTCAGGCACGCGACGAACAGCGATCTGCTGTGCGAAGCGTTCCTGCACGCTTTTACTGGGCAACAACTACCAACTGACGAGGAGCTAAGACGCGATATGGCTATGAAGAAAGCTGCAAAAAAACCTGCTAAGAAAGCTGCGAAGAAGGCCGTCAAGAAGACTGTGAAGGCCAAGGTTGCGAAGAAGACTGCACGCAAGACCGCAAAGAAGAAGTAGGGCTCGAATCGCTGGCCAAGGGATTGGCCTGAGCAACACCGGTCGAGGAGTTAGCGACTGGTTGCGTTCGCGGAGCATCGCTTCACCGCCCCGCGACGGTTAATACATTGAAGTGGTAAATACGATACGTTTTACAAGCTGATTGAACTCTCCCCGTGGTTGCCCAGCACGGGGAGAGCCTTTCACCCCAGCCGCACGCTTCTCCCGCTACGTCCCCCATTTTTTGCGCTGTGTTCGCGCGCAGGCTCAACGGCCACTCCAAGCTGGCAAACGCGATTGCGCAGGACTACGATCAGCCGCACGTGATGCACTGCACGCGGACACTGCGATCGAATCGGCAGTCGCAGTCCGGACAGGCGCATAGTGTCTTGGCGCGGTCGCTGCGCGGAGGTTGTCGTGAACGCCAAAGTCCTGTTATTGCTCGTCCTCGCGCCATACATCGCTGTAGCCGCGGCGCCGATTGCAGTGAGCGTCGATCTGAACGCCAATGTGCATCCGTTCAGTCCGCTGATCTTCGGCGTTGCACTACTACACGATTTCAACACCAATACCAGCAGTTGCAATTTGCAGGCCGGGTACACGGCGTGTCGCTGGGGTGGCAATTCGACGACGCGCTATAACTGGCAGGTGGATACAGACAACAAGGCGTCGGACTACTTGTTTCTCAATGAACCCGAAGGCAGCGGTTCGGGATTGCCGGCCAATTCCACGGCAGATCAATTCATCAGCTCGGCGATCGCAAATGGCGCAGCGCCGCTGATCACAATTCCAACAATCAATTGGACACCGAAAGATCGCGTCAAGCGGCCCGGGTTTTCCGTCGCCAAGTATGGCCCGCAACACAACACCGAATGCACGATCAATCCCTTTCCCGGCTGTGACGCGGATGCCGGCGACGGAACGTGCGATACGGCGAGTAACACAACAGGTTTCTGTAACGGCGGCGTGATCACCGGTAATGATCCAGCCGATACTTCTATTGCCGCTCCGCCGAGCTTCGAGGCGCAATGGATCGCGCATCTGCAATCGACGTTCCATACCGCAGCGAACGGCGGCGTGAAGTTCTATGCGCTCGACAACGAAGTGATGCTGTGGAATTCGACGCATCGGGACGTGCATCCGAATCCGGTCAGTTATGCCGATGCGTGGACCGAGACCCACGACTACGCCACAGCGATCAAGACACAGGAGCCCGACGCGCTCGTCACCGGGCCGGTGACCTGGGGCTATTGCGACC
>JANXVS010000153.1 GCA_025351555.1 Pseudomonadota bacterium
GTTGCACCTGCGTACTGATCAAGGAAGACGATGAGTCGATTTATTTCATATCTGGCACGCGTGCGGAGATTTCTGCGCGACGGCAACGCGCCTGCGCAGTTCGACGATGAAGAGCCGCTGCGCTCGGAACTGTTCAGCGCCGGGCAGATGGCCCAGTACGGCGAAGTGCTCGCCCGATCGCACACGGTCGCCCGCACGCGCGGCCGCGATCTGTTGCTGCCACGGCTGTCACTGAACGAGCAGGTGCTGGTCGATGCGGGGAAATTGCTGGCCGATGCGCTCAAGGCGGATCGCCGCATCACTCCGGCCGGTGAGTGGTTGCTCGACAATTTTTATTTGATCGACGAGCAAATCCGCACCTCCCGGCGGCACTTGCCCAAACGCTACAGCTGGGGATTGCCGCGCCTGGTGGGCGGTGGGTCGTCCGGTTTGCCGCGCGTCTACGACATAGCGCTGGAAGCGATATCCCACGGAGACGGGCGCGTCGACGGCGACAGCCTGAGCCTGTTCATCGCCGCTTATCAAAAAGTGACTCCGCTCAAACTCGGCGAACTGTGGGCCGTGCCGATCATGCTGCGTCTGGCGCTGATTGAAAATCTGCGCCGCGTCGCCTCGCGTGTCGCCACCGACCGCATCGATCGCAATCTGGCCGACGTGTGGGCCGACCAGATGATTGAAATCGCGGAAACCGATCCGAAGAGTTTGATCCTGGTGATAGCAGACATGGCGCGATCGCAGCCGCCGATGGTCAGCTCGTTCGTTGCCGAACTCACGCGCAGGCTGCAAGGACAAAGCCCGGCCCTGGCGTTACCGTTGACCTGGATCGAGCAGCGGCTTGCCGAATCCGGCCTCACCATTGAGCAGTTGATCCAGTCCGAGAACCAGCAGCAGGCGGCCGATCAGGTATCCATCAGCAACAGCATCGGCAGCCTGCGCTTTTTGGAATCGATGGATTGGAGCGAGTTCGTCGAGAGCCTGAGCGTCACCGAAAAAACGCTGCGTCAGGATCCCGGCGAAATATATGCACAAATGGATTTTGCGACACGCGACCACTATCGCCATGTGATCGAAAACCTGGCCAAGCGCGGCCGCGTCGACGAAGACGAAGTCGCCGGCCACGCGATCGGCTTGGCGCGCACGGTCGCGGCGGCGCGAGGAACCGCGGATCGCATGGCACACGTCGGCTTTTATCTTGTCGACGCGGGCTTGAAGCACCTGGAACAGGCAGCCGGCCTGCGCTTTTCCATGCGCCGGATTCAGCTTGACGCGAAAGCGAGCCTGCTGGTCTATCTCGGTGCGATCGCGCTCGTCACCATCGCGCTGACCTTGGGCCTGTTGTTCAAGGCACATGCTGTCTCGATTCACGGTAGCCTGTTCGCTGCGCTGGGAATTGCCTGGCTGATCGGCGCCAGCCAGCTCGCTCTGCTGCTGGTCAACCGCATCGCGACCATGTCGCTGACGCCGCATGCGTTGCCGAGCATGGATTTTTCCACCGGCATTCCGGCGCCGTGCACCACCCTCGTCGCGGTACCGACACTGCATGGAGACATCGACACAATCGATGCGCTGGTGGAAGCGCTGGAAGTACGTTTCCTGGCCAATCGTGACGCCAGCCTGCATTTCGGGTTGCTCACCGATTTCATCGATGCCGCGGAGGAAACCCTGCCCGGCGACGAGCTGTTGTTGCAACACGCCGCGGCTGCAATCGGCCTGCTCAATGCAAAGTATAAAAATGGTCAGAGCGACATTTTTTTCCTGTTTCACCGGCCGCGCCGCTGGAACGAAAACGAACGCGTGTGGATGGGTCATGAACGCAAGCGCGGCAAGCTCGGCGATCTAAATGCATTGTTGCGCAGCGGAGTGCGCGAGAATTTCTCGCTGATCGTCGGCGATACGGGCGTTCTGTCCGCAGTAAAATACGTTATTACCCTGGACGCGGACACTCAGCTGCCGCGGGATTCGGCCCGGCGCTTGGTCGCAACGATGGCGCATCCGCTGAATCATCCAAGTTACTGCGGTAGTGGAGAACGCGTCTGCGCCGGCTACGGAATCCTGCAACCACGCGTCGCCGCAACCCTGGCCAGCGCCAATCGTTCGCGCTATGCCGCGATGCATGCGGGTGAAGCTGGTATCGATCCGTATACACGCACCGTGTCCGATGTATACCAGGATGCGTTTGCCGAAGGCTCGTTCATCGGCAAGGGCATCTACGACGTCGAAGCATTCGAACACGTCGCCAGTGGATGCTTTCCGGAAAATCGCATCTTGAGTCACGATCTGCTCGAAGGTTGCTACGCGCGATCCGGACTGGTGAGTGATGTCGAGCTGTACGAAGACTATCCAGCGCGTTATGGGTCGGATGTCACGCGCCGCCATCGCTGGATTCGCGGTGACTGGCAGATTGCCGGCTGGCTGTTCCCGAGTGTCGCCGGCGTCGATGGCCAGCGTCGACGCAATCCGCTGTCGCTGCTGTCGCAATGGAAAATTCTCGACAATCTGCGGCGCAGCCTGGTGCCGGCGGCACTCATGGCCTTGCTGGTCCTGGCCTGGACTGCCCTGCCACAGGTGTGGCTGTGGACGCTGGCAGCGGTGTCGGTAGTATTGCTGCCCGCCTGTGTTGCACTGATTCCGGATATTTTGCGTAAACCCGAAGAGATTCACCTCGGCCGACATTTTTATATCACCGTGCAAGCCTGCGGGCGCCGCATCCTGAGCGCGCTGTTTCACCTGGCCTGTCTGCCGCACGAAGCGTATTTCAGTCTCGATGCGATCATCCGCACGCTCGCGAGAATGATGTTCACGCGCCGGCATCTGCTGCAATGGATGCCATCGAGCGAAGTCGAACGCAGCGCGCAGGCGTCGCTGGCTGCATCCATTCGTGCAATGTGGATCGGTCCGGTACTCGCGATCAGCATGACCGCGTTCCTCATCCGCATGCGACCCGATGTCGTCGTGGTGGCGCTGCCCTTGCTCCTGCTCTGGCTCGTATCGCCCTTGCTCGCCTGGTGGCTGAGCTCACCGCTGCGCGATCGCCGCGCCGAAGCGTTGAACTCCTCGGACACTGAATTTCTGCGCGAAACCGCGCGGTACACCTGGGCGTTTTTTGAAGATCTGGTCGGCCCGGAAGATCACTGGCTGCCGCCGGACAATATCCAGGAATTGCCCGTCTCTGCCATCGCCCACCGGACTTCCCCGACCAATATCGGCATGGCGCTGCTGGCCAATCTTTCCGCGCATGACTTCGGCTATATCGGTAGCGGAACCCTGATCGAGCGGACCGGCAACACGCTTGCCACCATGCAGTCCTTGCCGCGGGAACATGGCCATTTCCACAACTGGTACGACACACGCACCCTGCAATCCCTGCAGCCGGTATACATTTCCACTGTCGACAGCGGCAATCTCGCGGCACATTTGCTCACGTTGCAGGCCGGTTTGCTGGAACTGGCTTGGCGACCGGTGATTGGCGCCCAGGTTTTTTCTGGCTTGCGCGACACCGCGAGAATCTTGCGCGACACCAAGATCGCCGTTGCCTGCCCGGCTATCGACCGTTTCGAGAGCCATATCGACGCGTTGATCGCGCAGCAACCGCTGACGCTGCTTGCCGTCGCCGATACGCTGCGGCAGTTGCTGATCGGTGCCGAGGAAATAAGCCGATGTGTCGGCAACTCCGGCGACGGGCAAGCGCATAGTTGGGCCGAAGCCCTGCAGCGCCAGTGTCGCGATGCTGGTGAAGATCTGCGCGCGATCATGCCCTGGTTGTCGCTGGCGCGATCTCCCGGCCGTCTGACTGCCAGTCTGAATGCTGCCGGGATTCCGGCGCTGAGCGACGTCGCCGATGCCGGCGCGAAGACGCTGGCCAATTTGCAGACAGTGATCGCCGCCGATGCCACAGCGCAAGAGCGCGAATGGCTCGCCGAGTTTGCGCGTCAGATCGAGAATTCTGCCGAGATCGCACGCGAGCGCATCGCGGCCCTGCATCAGCTGGGCATGCAGGCATGCGAACTGGCGCACATGGATTTCGGGTTTCTCTATGATCCTGCGCGACATTTATTTTCGATCGGCTACAACGCGACCGATCGCAGGCTGGATACCAGTTACTACGACCTGCTGGCGTCCGAAGCGCGCATGGCGAGCTATCTGGCGATCGCGCAGGGGCAGATACCGCAGGAAAACTGGTACGCGCTGGGGCGGTTGCTGACGCAAACGGCATCGGGAGCGGCCCTGCTTTCCTGGAGCGGCTCGATGTTCGAATACCTGATGCCGTTACTGGTGATGCCAACCTACCGGAACAGCCTGCTCGACCAGAGTTACATCGCCGCGGTCAATCGTCAGATCTCCTATGCCCGCGAGTGCGGCGTGCCCTGGGGAATTTCCGAATCCGGTTACAGTGCGGTCGACGCGGCATTGAATTATCAGTATCGCGCGTTCGGCGTGCCCGGACTCGGGCTCAAGCGTGGTTTGTCCGAAGACCTGGTGGTTGCGCCGTATGCAGCAGCATTGGCCCTGATGGTGGCGCCGAAGCAGGCGTGCCGCAATCTTGCGCGGCTGGCAGCTGAAGGCATGCTTGGGCGCTTCGGATTTTACGAAGCGATCGACTACACACCCGCACGCCTGCATCGCGGCGAAACCTCGGCCAAGGTGGCCTCGTTCATGGCGCATCACCAGGGCATGAGTTTGTTGGCGCTGGGTTATGCGGTGCTTGATCGCCCGATGCAGCGGCGTTTCGAGTCGGTGCCGTTGTTTCAAGCGGCGCTGCATTTGTTGCAGGAACGCATTCCCAAGACCGGTGTGTCCTCATCCATGCACACCGGCATGGTCGACGTGCGCGCGATGGCCGAAACCACGGAAATGCCGCTGCGTGTTTTCGACACCGCCGCCACGCCCATTCCGAGCGTGCAACTGCTTTCCAACGGCCGCTACCATGTGATGTTGACGAATGCCGGCGGCGGCTATAGCCGCTGGAAAGACCTGGCAGTAACGCG
>JANXVS010000182.1 GCA_025351555.1 Pseudomonadota bacterium
TCGTACTCCAGATACAGGCCGCGTTGGGGCAGGTCGATGCGGGCCATGCGCTATGTAGCGAGCAAGCTGGTGCTCTCTGCGCCGCGTGGATCGCCATAGATCAGCGCGCGCCAGCCGCTGCGATCGAACGGGTTCCAGTCACCTTCCGGTTGCGACAGCCGATCGGCGATCGCCCACAGCACGGCCGGATTGGCGCCCATGCCGAAATGGCTGGCGCTGACTTGGATGTTTTCCGATTGACCATTCTGCGGAATCAGGCTCATCGGCCACGACACGATGCCATCGGATTTGCTCAGGATCGACGTCGACGGCACCGGCGGATGACGCCTCATCAAGGCACGCAGACGCGGATCGTCCGCGCGCACGCCGCTGACGAATTCAAACAAGCGCCAGGCATTCGACGCCTTGGGATGTCCGCCCAGCGGCGAGCCGAGCGTGATCACCGAGCGCACCCGCTGCGGCTCGCGCACCGCGAGCGCACGCGCCATCGCGCCGCCGAGCGACCAGCCGACCAAGCTCAGCTTGCGGCCGTGCTCGCGCTGAATGCTGCGGATTCGCGTCAGCAACTTGCGCACGACGCCATCGCGCGGACCACGGTTCAAACCCAGTTCCCATGGATAGACCGCATAGCCGCGGCTTTCGAGGAACCGACGCAGCGGCCAGGTGCTGGCATCGCCCGCGGTCAGGCCCGGTAACACCAGCACCGGATGGCCATCGCCCTTGGCGGCTCGGGTGAGCAAGGGCCATGTCGCTACGAAGGCCGTCCACTCGAAAAACGCACGACCTTCCATGGCCAGCAGCAAGGCCGATGGCGCGCGCATCGGCACTTCGGGTTCTTTGTAATTTTCTTGCTTTGTATCTTTCTTCATTATTTGATTTTTACCGTCAATGCCTTCAGTGCGCGAGTCAGCCCACTGGCCAGCGTATCGAGTTTCGGCGCGATGTCCTTGCAGGCAATCAAACCGAATTCCAGCCAGCCGGCGTAGCTGTTGACGGTGATGTTAAGGCTAAGCCCGTGGGTGACGATAGACACCGGGTAGTAGTGCAGCACTTTCGCGCCGGCCAGATACAGCGGAATTGGCGGCCCGGGTACGTTGGATATCGCCAGATTCGCCAGCGGCGGCAGACGTTCGGCGATGCGGCCGCGCGCCCACAGGCGGCTCAGGCCCGAGGCCCAGATTGGTGCGGCCAGGCCCGGGAAATCAGTCGGGATCAGGCCGCGAAAGCTGGCGACTTGCCGCTTGAGCTGGCCGGTCGCCGCGGTAATTGCGCGCAGACGTTCGACCGGATCGGCAATATCCGTCGCCAGCGCGCATTGCACCATCGACACCTGATTGTTGACCTGGGCGTTACCTGGCGCGCGCAGCGAAACCGGCATCGCTGCGATCAGGGCGCGATCCGGCAACATCTTGCGACGTAGCAAATACTCGCGCAGCGTTGAGGCACACAACGTTAGCACCACGTCGTTGAGACTGGCGCCGTAGTGGCGCGCAACATTCTTTACTTCATTAAGAGGTAGCGAAGCGACGGCGTAACTGCGCCGCGGCCCGACCTGTGCATTGAACGGCGTGCGTGGCGCCAGCATCACGCTGTCGCGCAGACGGCTGATCAGGCCACTCATGCCACGCGCGGCATCGCTGGCTACTTTCAGCGTCATCGGCAATGCACGTACGAGATTGGCAATTTGCTGCACGCTGGCACGTATTGCGGTTTTGGCCAAGTCACGTCGACGCGGTGCTGGTGAACGCGCCGGATCGTTCGCGGATGCACGGATGGGGCTTGGTTTCGTCGGCTGCACATCAAGCAACGCTTGGGCCAACGCAACGCCACCCTGACCATCGAGCAGGGCGTGATGGATTTTTGAATAAAGAACGAGCTCGCCTGAAGCGAGCCCTTCGATCACGACGAATTGCCACAACGGGCGATCGCGCGGCAATGGCTCGGCGTGCAGGTCGGCGACGAGCCGCCAAAGTTGGGTCAGTGAACCGGGTGTAGGTAGGCG
>JANXVS010000448.1 GCA_025351555.1 Pseudomonadota bacterium
AGTGGAAAAGGCGAAAAAGCCAGAAGCGACGACAAGCCGAAACAGCGTGAGTTGCAAGTCGCCGGCGTCGAATTTTCGCGCGACGGCGCGAATGCGGTCGTGCAGCTGCGCGCAAACGACAACAAGGATCGCTGGATTGCGAGCGTGGATTTCGCTCGGCATGCACTGGTACCGCAGCACCGCCTGGCCGATCCGGCATGGATCAACTGGAACTTCAACGAATTCGGCTGGGAGCGCGACAACCGCACGCTATGGTATGTGTCCGAGGAAGGCGGCTATGCGCACTTGTATGCCAAGGCGCCCGGTGCCAAGGCACAGGCGTTGACGCACGGTGCGTTCGAGGTTTCGCATCCGCTGGCCTCGGCCGACGGCCGCTGGTTCTATCTGCGCGCCAATGCCGAAGCGCCTTACACCTACGATATCTATCGCGTGCCGACTGGCGGCGGCGCGCTACAGCGCATCACCCGCTACCAGGGCGCGGAAAATTTTGCGTTGTCGCACGACGGCAGAAATCTGCTGGTCACGCATTCGGCCAGCTACATCCCGGCGCAGATCGCGGTCGCTGCCGCGGATGGCTCCGGCGCGCCGCACGAGCTGACCGATACGCGCACGCCGCAATACCAGGCGCTGCAGTGGGTCGCGCCGCAGATCGTCCAGGTGCCGTCGACGCATTTCAAGGGTGCGATTTATGCGAAGTTTTACGCGCCTGCCGGCTTTGACAAGTATGTGAAACACCCCGCCGTACTATTCGTGCACGGCGCCGGCTACACGCAGAACGTGCATCAGCAGTTTCCCTATTATTTCCGCGAGCAGATGTTCCACAACCTGCTGCTGCAACACGGCTACCTGGTACTGGACATGGACTACCGCGCCTCCGAAGGCTACGGCCGCGACTGGCGCGATGCGATCTACCGGCAGATGGGTCACCCGGAGCTGGACGACCTGCTCGACGGCAAGCAGTGGCTGGTGAAGAACTGGAATATCGATCCCAAACGCATTGGCATCTACGGCGGATCGTACGGCGGCTTTATGACCCTGATGGCGCTGTTCCGTGCGCCCGGCGAATTCGCCGCCGGCGCCGCGCTGCGCCCGGTCACTGACTGGACCCAATACAGTGACGACTACACGTCCGATATTCTCAACCGCCCGTCGATCGACCCGATCGCCTACAAGCGTTCGTCGCCAATCGAATTCGCCGATGGCCTCGAGGACGCGCTGCTGATCTGCCACGGCATGCTCGACGACAACGTGCTGTTCGAGGATTCCATGCGCCTGTACCAGCGCCTGATCGAACTGCACAAGGATAATTTCAGCATCTCGCCATATCCGCTCGACCGCCACGGATTCACCAATGCCGATTCCTGGCTCGACGAATACAAGCGCATCTACCGGCTGTTCGAGACGAATTTGAAGGCGCCTTGATCGTGGCTTGGCGGCTCGTAGGATTTGATTGTCGCAAGGGAACCGGAGCCATCCATCGTTAGGTTCAATCGCTTCAAACTCGCGTACACTCATCTTCAACCTCGCGACACTTTGAATCGTTGCATGGCCACCCCTCTCGACGAAAGTGAGCCCACTTGTGAAAAATTCCGGCAAAGCCCCAACGATGATCGTTTGGATAATTTCACTGATCCTCTATGCAGTCGCTCTCGCCGCACAATTTAGCGTTATCAATATTGGAGCCCCCGCCGCAACGTGGTCCTGGATCATTGGTCTCGGCCTGCTTTTGGTTGCGTGCCGCGTTCGAGGTCTGTAGCGACTCAGTGAAGCGCACATGAACGCCGCTGCGGCGCGCCCGCTCGGTTTGTGGAGTGCGACGGCACTCGTCGTCGGCAACATGATCGGCTCGGGGGTATTCCTGCTGCCGGCGGCGCTGGCACCATTCGGCGCGGCAAGTCTGCTCGGCTGGGGCTTGAGCACGGTTGGCGCACTGTTGCTCGCGCTTATCTTTGCCGATCTGGCACGTCGCTATCCGGTCAGCGGCGGACCCTACGCCTATGCGCGACTCGCGTTCGGTGACTTTGCCGGCTTCGTCATGGCGTGGAGTTACTGGATTTCGACCTGGTGTGCGGTCGCGGCGATTGCGGTCGCTTTCGCCGGCAGCATGAGTTCACTGTTGCCCACTGTGTTCACGACGCCGGCGCAATCCGCCGCTTGCGCGCTGGCGGTGCTGTGGCTGTGCACCGCAAGCAATATCGCCGGCGTGCGCAGCGCCGGAATCGTCCAGCTGGTGACCACGGTGCTCAAATTGCTGCCACTGGTGGCGATCATTGCGGTGGGCGCAGGCGCAGTCCAGGCGCAGGCATTCCATCCGTTCAATCCAAGCACAGACAGCCTGCTCGGCGTGACCACGACGACCGCTGCTCTCGCGCTGTGGGCCTTGCTCGGATTCGAGTGTGCGACGATTCCGGCCGAGCACGTCGCTGACGCCGAACGCACCATACCGCGCGCCACACTGATCGGCGTGGTTATCGCCGCAGCCGTCACCGTCGGTGCGTGCACCGTCGTCCTTGGGCTGGTTCCCCTGGATGCACTCAAGGACTCGTCCGCTCCGTTCGCGGATGCGGCACGCATCCTGTGGGGCAACGGCGCGGCCGCGATAATGGCGGCGGCAATGGCGGTGTCGTGCGTAGGCGCGCTCAACGGCTGGATTCTGATCCAGGGACAGATCCCGTTCGCGGCTGCGCGTGATGGACTGTTTCCGGCAATTTTTGCAAAAGTGGATAAATCGCAAACGCCACGAATCGGCATCGTCATCGGCAGCGCACTGGCAACCGCACTCGTCGTCGCAAATTTCAATGGTTCACTGGTCAGCGTGTTCACCGCGTCGATCCTGCTCGCGACCGCGGCCGCATTGCTGCCGTACCTGGTCAGCGCCGCCGCGTTGTGGCGGCTGGAACAGCAGACAGTGAAGCGGGCGGCGTGGCGCATTCCGGTGGCGATCCTGGCGCTGATCTACAGCGTGTGGGCGCTCATCGGCACCGGCGGCGAAGCGCTGTTGTGGGGCGCGGGCTTGCTGCTCGCGGGCGTGCCGGTGTATGCGGTGATGCGCCAACGCAAGACCGCCGCCGCGCAAGCGACCCAATGAAAGTTTTGCTGCCATTGCCGCTGCATGACTTCGATCCGACCGAAGTGGCGGTAAGCTGGCAGATCCTCGCCGGCGCTGGCCACGAGGTCATTTTCGCCACGCCCGAGGGCAAGGTAGCGCAGGCCGATCCGGTGATGCTCGATGGCATCGGTCTGGATTACTGGGGCCGCATTCCCGGCTTGCGGCACTTGAAAGTGCTCGGCCTCATGCTGCGCGCGGATCGCCGCGGCCGTACCGCGCACTACGCACTTGTGCACAATGCGGCATTTCTGTCACCGCTGCCGTGGACGCAAATTCACAGCGCGAATTTCGATGCGCTGCTGTTGCCCGGCGGGCATGCGCGGGGCATACGCGAATATCTCGAAAGCTCGATCTTGCAGAGTGTAGTCGCCGAGTTTTTCGAGGCCAGCAAACCCGTCGCCGCCATCTGTCACGGCGTGGTACTCGCCGCACGCAGCATTTCGCCTCGAACCAGAAAATCGGTCTTGCACGGTCGCAAAACGACGGCGTTGACGTGGAAACTGGAACATTCCGCCTGGCTGCTGTCGCGCTACGGCGGACGCTGGTGGGATCGTGATTACTACCGCACCTATTCCGAGAAGCCCGGCGAGCGGGCCGGTTATCGCAGTGTGCAAGCCGAGGTCACACGCGCGCTGGCGCGAGCGGAGGATTTTTTCGATGTCCCCGTGGGCACGGCGCACGCGTTGCGCAAATCCAGCGGGCTGTTTCGTGACTCACCCAAGGACAGCCGATCCGCCTTTGTCGTGCGCGATGGCAACTACGTGTCGGCGCGTTGGCCCGGCGATGTGCATACGTTCGCGCACACGTTTGCGCAGATGCTGGCGAAGGGCGCCTGACGAGGACGATTTTTTCACGAGTGCAGACGACATTGCCTGCGTCATCGCTTCCGCCACCGCACCGATTGCGGCACGATGGCATCCACACTGACGGTACCTATCCATGGCCACGATGCAACGCCCGAGCAATGCGCTTACCGAAGGCGCGATCGGCAAGACCCTGCTGCTGTTCTCACTGCCGATCCTCGCCGGCAACGTGTTGCAGTCGCTCAATGGCTCGGTCAACGCGATCTGGGTCGGCCACTATCTCGGCGAAGCCGCGCTGGCGGCAAGCTCGAACGCGAACACGATCCTGTTCTTCCTGATCGGCACGGCGTTCGGCATCGCCATGGCCGCGAATATTCTGGTCGGCCAAAGTATTGGCGCGAATAATCTGGACCAGGCCAAGCGCACCGTCGGCACCAGCCTGACTTTCTTCCTTGCCCTGTCGCTGGTGTTTTCAGCGGCCGGCTTCGCGTTCTCCGACCGGCTGATGGCGTGGATGCACATGCCGGCGGATGCGCTGCCGCTCGCGGTCGCTTACTTGCGCGTCATCTCTCTCGGCATTCCGTTCATGTACCTGCTGGCGTTTATCAGCATGACCCTTCGCGGCGCCGGCGATGCGCGCACGCCTTTCGTCTTCCTGCTGCTCACCGTCGTGCTCGACATCGCGCTCAATCCACTGTTTATTTTCGGACTCGGGCCGGTGCCGCGCATGGGTATTGCCGGCTCGGCGACCGCGACCCTGATCGCGCAGATCATCACCCTGGCAGCAATGATCACCTACCTTTATCGCAGCAAGCATTTCCTCTGCCTGCATCGCGGCGAGGGCCACTATCTGCGCATCGATCCGGTTATCCTGCGCGCGCTGTTTACCAAGGGCATTCCGATGGGCTTGCAGATGATCGTGATGTCGCTGTCGATGATCGCCATGATCGCCCTGGTAAACCGTTTCGGTTCGCAGACGACCTCGGCCTATGGTGCCTGTTTCCAATTGTGGAATTATATACAGATGCCGGGATTGGCCGTCGGCATGGCGGTGTCGTCGATGGCCGCGCAGAACGTCGGCGCCGGCAAATGGGATCGCGTGCACCGCGTCGCCATGACCGGTGTCGGCTACAACTTCCTGCAGACCGGCACGCTGGTGCTGCTCATTTATCTGTTCAACCGCGGCGCGCTCGGTCTGTTCCTGCCGGCGGACAGTCCCGCGATCGACATCGCCCAGCACATCAACGCGATCGTGGTCTGGTCATTCCTGTTCTTCGGCGTCTCGTTCGTGCTCGCCGGCGTGGTGAGATCCACCGGCGCGGTGATCCCGCCGCTGATCATCCTGTTCATCGCGCTGTGGCTGGTGCGCATTCCCTTCGCCTATGCCCTGGTCGATCGCTGGCAGGCCGACGCAATCTGGTGGAGCTTCCCGCTCGGCTCGCTGGTATCGATGACATTGTCGATTCTGTATTACCGCTATGGCGGCTGGCGTCGCGCGCGCATGCTGACGCCGGCCATACCGATGACCGGGGCCACTACACCCGTGGTCGATGCCGAAGCCGGCTAGGGCTGCCGCTCGGCGGAGTCACGTCGGCTGCTCATGCGCCGCGGCAAGAAAGTCTCGTATTCACTTGTGCACAGGACGGCAAAGAAAATACCAAGGGAAATAAGGATTCCGAAAACCATCTGGATGATCAGATGCGATTGATGCATGTTCGCCCATGCGGCCCAGGTGCCAACGGGAAAGATCACGGAAAACAGAAGTATTTTCATGCTGAGCATGTCGCTATCGTGCGCCTATTGGCGGATGCATGAGACGCGAGTTGGTCCATCCCTGGACCGATCCTTGTTCCTTCCGGAACGATCACCCTGATTATCGGAACTTGCTGCGTTGATTATTCGTGCAGAATGCGCGCGGCGCGGATGGCCGTCTGTGCGCTGTCGCACTCAGCAGCGTCTTTAAGGGTTTCGGTAACGCACCAGCGCATAAAGTAACCTGATTAGCTTCGTTCCTCAGCTTAAAAAATTGCTCGTTTGACGCAGAATCGGCTCTGCGCAAGGGCCACAGAGAATCATGGCTCGGAGCAATCGCGGCACAAGTTCGCGTAAGCGAAA
>JANXVS010000218.1 GCA_025351555.1 Pseudomonadota bacterium
TGAGCGGCGCGACGCAGTCGACGGCAGCCAGCGCCGCACCGCGCAGCGCAGCCAAAGGCATCCTCTTGCTGCCAAACGTGCGCTGGATCACATCGAATGCATACGCTGACAACGCATTGTCGCTGCGCCGGCTGCGCTCGAAACGCCGCAATGTGTATTCTGCCGCAAAATCCTTTTTTTCATCGCGCGCTGTGACCAGCACCGCAGCCAGCTCAACGGCATCGCGCAGACCGAGGTTCACGCCCTGCCCCGCCAGTGGGTGCACGACGTGCGCGGCGTCGCCGATCAAGGCAAAACGCGGCGCCAGATAACGCTCGGCCACGCGCATGCGCAAGGGAAAAGCTGCACGCGGCGTGGTCGCCGTGATCGTACCGAGGCGAAAATCGAATGCGGTGCCGAGCTCGGCGCAGAATGTCGCATCATCCAGTGCAAGCAAGCGCGCAGCTTCGGCATCTGGCACCGACCACACGATCGAACTGCGTCCCTCGGCAAGCGGCAGGAACGCCAGCGTCCCTCCAGTCAGGAAACGCTGCCATGCCGTGGATTCGTGTGGGCGCTGGGTCGTTACATGCGCGACGATTGCGTGTTGCGCATAGTCGCGATCGCGTGTGGCGATACCGACCATGTCGCGCAGGGCCGAATCCGCGCCATCCGCAGCGACCACCAGCCGCGCCGGTACTGACTTGCCGTCATCAAGCATGAGCGTGCGCCGCTGCGCATCAGCCTCGGTCGCCGTCACTCGCGCGGGACAATGCAGTGCAATGCGCCCATCGGTCTGCAGCAACTGCCACAGCGCATGCTGGATCAGACGGTTTTCCACAATCCAGCCCAAGGCCGATTCACCGCTGTCGGCAGCATCGAAATTCAACTCGCCCGGCGCCAGCGCATCCCATACGTACATACGCCGGTAGGCGCAAGCGCGCGCCGATGCGATGGACGTCCAGACATCTAACCGCCCAAACAAATCGATCGACGACGGCGCCAGGGCGACCACGCGTAGATCGACTTCGTCTTCGCCGCGCCACGGCGCGGGTGCGCGCGGTTCGATCACGGCGACATCGAAACCTTCACGCGCCAGCGCCAGGGCCAGCGCCGCGCCAACCATGCCGGCGCCGACGATGGCGACATCGTGCATCGTCATTTCAGCGATCCTCCTTGATCGCAGAAGAATAAACCGGCGTCCGTGCCGGACTTTCAATAAAAGACCCGCTCAGCGCCAGTCGAGGCGGCTTGCCACGAAAACCCATGCCGCGCCGCACCAGCACATCCTGCAGCGGCGCAATGCGATCGAGCGCGAGCAGACCAAAAGAACGCAACAGTTTGAGCGGCGGCGCTTCGTTCGCCGTGAACCGCGCAAGGCCGTCGCTCATGGCGATCGTGCCCTCGCGATCCTCGCGGCGGCGTTCAGCGTAGGCGGCGAGCAACGCGGTAACGCCGGGATCGGTGCTCGCGCGCACACCATCGACCAGTAACTCGGCCAGGGTCAAAGCGTCACGCAGGCCAAGATTGAAACCTTGCGCGCCAATCGGGTGCAGGGTTTGCGCGGCGTTGCCCACCAGCACGGCGCGCGGCGCGACGAGCCGTTGCGCCTGCACACGCCTGAGCGGATACGACACGCGCCGTCCCGGCCGCGACAGACGCCCGAGGCGCCAGCCAAAGCGCTCATGCAGCAAATCCACAAATCCACTATCGTCCAGCGCTGCGACGCGCGCGGTATCGGCTGTGGGCACGGTCAGCACCACGCCGACGCGACGCTCGGCAAGCGGTAGCAGTGCTACCGGGCCGGTCGCGGTGAAGCGCTCGTAGGCGCAATCCGGTGCGCGCTGCGGCGTGATCGTGCAAACGAAGGCCGTTTGTGCATAATCCACATTTTGCGTTTCTATACCGAGCGCCGAACGCACGAACGAAGCTGTGCCGTCGGCGCCGACCAGCAAGCGTGTGCGCAGCGTGCAATCGCCGTCGGCGGTGGCAAGCGTTGCCGTGATCGCATCAGCCGCAGCCACAACGGTGATGAGTTTCGCTGGCGCCAGGCGGGTCAGTTCGCGGCACACATCCAGTCGCGCCAGCAGACCGTTGCCCAACTCACGCGCCGGCAACACGGCGCCGAAGCTGTCGAGTCCGTGCCTGATCGCGTCCAGCCGCACCGCGCCGAATTCACCTTGCCGGCTGATATGGATCTTGCGGATCGGCGTCGCCCGCGCGCCGCACTTTTCCCACACGCCAAGCGCCGTCAGCGCATTCACCGTCGCCCGCGCCAGCGCGAGATTGCGCTCGTCGTAGCTCGGCTGCTGATCCACTCGCGGCGGCGCGGCCTCGACCAAGGCCACGCGCAGCCCCGCGCCGTCGAGCGCAATCGCCAGACTGGCGCCAACCAGGCCGCCGCCGATGATGAGCACGTCATAATCCATGTTCATGTCGCCATGATACGGGCGGCGCCGATGCCGATGCCAGCGGCATCCGCTATCATCAGTACCGAATTGCTTGGAACCCCAATGGACTTGATTCTCGTCCGCCACGGCGATGTCGATGCGCCACCGGGCTTGTGCCTGGGCCAGACCGACGCGCCGCTGTCGGCGTCGGGCTTCGGCGCCGTGCAGCAGCTCGCGGCGACGTGGACAGAAAGCGCTCCGCGCTTCCTGTTTTCCAGCGATCTGAAGCGCGCGCAGCAGGCAGCCTCGATCTTCGCCGCGCGCTTTGCGATCGAGCCGCTGATCGATGCGCGCCTGCGCGAAGTGAATCTGGGCAAATGGGATGGCAAACGCTGGGACGAGGTCATCGGCAGCGATGCGGCGCGCTACGAACACTGGGCCAACAACTGGGTGATTCAGGAAGCCCCCGGCGGCGAGAGTTTTTCCGATGTGATCCGCCGCACCGGCGCCTGGCTGTCGTCCCTGCTCAGCTCGACCCACGACGAGGATGTCGTGCTCGCCGTGGCCCATGCCGGCTCGATCCGCGCCGTGCTCTGCCACGCGCTCGGCCTGCCACCTGCGCGCGCGTTCGCGCTGCGCATCGATCACGCCCACGCCGCGCGCATTCGCTCCCGCCGCGGGCAGTTTGAAGTATGCTACGTCAATGCGTCGCGCTTCGAGAACGAATAGGCGCGACGAAATATTGGAGACACCAACAATGCAACATTTTCCACAAAACAACACCCTCTCGCCGCGCACCGGCCTCTTGATCGCCATGATCGCGTTTGCGGTCGGCGTGCGCATGGTCATCTTCTATTTTCCCGGAGTGTTTCCCTACAACTTCACCCCGGTCGAAGCAATCGCCCTGTTCGGCGGCGCTTACTTCAGCGATCGGCGACTTGCCTTCATCGTGCCGCTCGCCGCGATGTTCCTCGCCGACCTGGTCATCGGCCTGCATCCGCTGATTCCGGTCATCTACGGCTGCATCGCCGCCAGCGTGCTGCTCGGTTTCGCCCTGCGCGACAAGGTCAGCATCTTGCGCGTCGCCGGCTGCGGCATCGCCGGGTCGCTGATGTTCTTCGCTGTCGTCAGTTTTGCCGAATGGCTAATGGGCGATACGGTGTATTGTCGCGAGGGGATCGTCTCCTGCTACGTCGCCGCGATTCCCTTCCTGAAAGCTTGGCTTGCCGGCACCCTGGTGTGGAGCGCGGTTTTGTTTGGGGGGTTTGAGGTGATGAAACAGCGCTGGTCATCGCTGGCAACCTCTGCTTAGTAGCTCGTGGGTAACCGCTTAAGCAAAATTTATACAAAAACCGGCGACGACGGCACCACCGGCCTCGGCGACGGTACGCGCGTGGCCAAGGATTACACGCGCGTGGCCGCCTACGGCACCGTCGATGAACTCAACAGCGCGATCGGCATGGTGCTCGCGCAGGAAATTCCCGCTGCCGTGCGTGAGACGCTGACTCAGGCACAGCACGACTTGTTCGATCTGGGCGGCGAGCTGTGCATTCCCGGCATGGCGATGGTTCACGACGCCGATATCGAACGCCTGGAAACCACACTCGACGGTTTCAACGCCGATCTGCCGGCACTCAAGGATTTTATCCTGCCCGGCGGCGGCATGGCGGCGGCATGCTGCCATCTGGCGCGCACGGTGTGCCGACGCGCCGAACGTGAAGTCGTTGCTTTGGCTCGGCTGGAGACGTTGCGGCCCGAAGCGGTGCGCTATCTCAATCGTCTTTCCGACCTGCTGTTCGTGCTTGCGCGAGTGTTGGCACGCGCGTCGGGCCATGGCGAAGTGTTATGGCAACACGAGCGACGCAAAAAGCCGCAAGCATGACTTCGGCGCAAGCCTTGGATTTTGTCGAGCGCCACGGCGTAGTCTGTGAGTCGGCACGCCGCGGCGCGATTGCGTCTCTCGCGGATGCGATTGCCGGCGAGACGCTAAGCGGCAACTGGTGGTCGCATCCAAAAAGCAAGGCGATCTTCGCGGTGACGCGCGCGCTGCGTGAATCGCCGCGTGTGTTGGTGTGCCGGCTGGTCGATGGCAAGATCAGTTTCGTGCATGAACGTCTGTGGCCTGCCTTGGTGCGTGTCGCTGACCGGTTTTCGCCAAAGCAACTGGCGCGCGTGCATGAAGTGCATAGCGCAAGCGGCAAGCATGTGATCGAGGCAACACCGTTTCCTGAGTGGGTGCCGGCGAAGGCTGCCGCTGCGGCGAAGCGGCTGACGCAACAGCAGGCACTCCAGGAGTTGGCTATGCTGCTGCCATTGATGATTGCCAACACATGACCGCAACGCTCTACACCCATGCCGCGTGTCTTCGTCACAACGCCGGTCCCGGTCATCCGGAATCTCCGGCGCGTCTGCAAGCGGTGCTGGAAGCGCTGAACGATCCGACCTTCGCTGCACTTGCCCGCGCCGAAGCGCCACGAGCAACGCGCGAGCAGCTGGCGCGTGTGCATGATGCAGTACTCATCGACGACATTTTCGCGAATGCACCGCAGCAAGGTTTTGTGCGCTTTGATGCGGACACGGTGATGTCTCCGGATTCGCTTGAGGCGGCACTGCGCGCCGCCGGCGCGGTGTGCGCGGCAGTCGATGCAGCAATCGACGGCACTGCCGCGCGCGCGTTCTGCGCGGTGCGCCCGCCCGGCCATCACGCGACGCGCGACACGGCGATGGGTTTCTGCTTGTTCAACCATGTCGCCGTCGGCGCGGCGCACGCGCTGGCACGCGGGATCGAGCGCGTTGCGATTGTGGATTTCGACGTGCACCACGGCAACGGCACCCAGGATATTTTCTGGAGCGAACCGCGCGTGCTGTATGCCTCGACGCATCAGTCGCCGCTCTATCCCGGCACCGGCGCGCGTGCGGAAACTGGTGCCGGCAATATCGTCAACGCGCCGTTGCCACCGAGGTCGGGATCGACCGAATTTCGCGCCGCGTTCGCGCAGATCGTGCTGCCAGCACTGCGCAGCTTCCAGCCACAACTTCTGATCATCTCCGCCGGCTTCGACGCGCATCGGCTCGACCCGCTCGCAGACTTGAATCTGGATGCCGACGACTACGCCTGGGCGACGCGTGAACTTGTGGATATTGCGCAAAAATATGCATTGGGCCGTGTCGTTTCCAGCCTCGAAGGCGGCTACAGTCTGACGGCGCTGCGCGAATGCACTGTTGCGCATGTCGCGGCTTTGCTCGACTGACGACCCGCAGGCGCGCGAGGGTCGCCATTGCCAGACCCGCACCCTCGCTGATACGAAACGGCGATGGCAAGTTCCACTGCCCGGCATGCCGCGCTACCATAGCGTGTTAGGCTTCGACTCGACGGGGAACCATCATGCAAAACACCACGATTCGCCTGATATTTGCCGCACTGACGCTCACGCTGACTGCGTGCAACCAGCCGCCGGATTCCGCAACAAATCCACAAGTACACAATGTACCCACGCTGACGCCCGGCTCGACCCTGGTGCAATGGGCGCAGGGTGCGGCCCTGCTCGACAACCTCGGCAGTCATCGGCGCAAGATCACGACCGCCTCACCGCAGGCGCAGGCGTATTTCGATCAGGGCTTGCGCCTGATCTATGCGTTCAATCACGATGAAGCGGCGCGCGCCTTCGCCAAGGCGGTCGAACTCGATCCGGCATGCGCAGCGTGCTACTGGGGCGCCGCCGAGGCGCTCGGACCGAACTACAACATGCCGGCGATGCCGGATCGCTGGAAAGCGCTGTGGGACGCGGTACAGCGTGCGCAGCAGAACGCGGCCCAGGCGGCGCCGGTCGAGCAAGCACTGATCGGCGCGCTGGCCAAACGCTACAAGGGCCCCGACCCGGTAGGCCCGGATGCGATGCAGCCGTTCAACGTCGCCTATGCGCAGGGGATGCGCGAGGTGGCAAAACAGTATCCCGACGACGACGACGTACAGGTGTTCTTCGCCGAGGCGCTGATGACCGCAAACCCGTGGAAGCTGTGGAGCGTCGACGGCCAAGCTGCGCCGGGCACCGACGAAATCGTCGCGACACTGGAAACCGTGCTCA
>JANXVS010000249.1 GCA_025351555.1 Pseudomonadota bacterium
CAAACAATTTTTCCGGTACATCGGCATCGATCAGCCAGTTGGTCAATGCCAATGAGAACCCGAGCACGATCAGGATGGCGCCGACCAGCAGCATCGCTTCGCGGATCACGCGCGGCAATTCCGCGAATTTGATTTCGCGCCGGATCATCACGGTGACGATCAACACGTACAGTGCGGTCGCCGCCGCCGCCTCGGACGCCGCCAGCCGGCCCGAGTAGATACCCGCGAGTACCACAAATGGCAGTGGCAATTCCCAAGCCGCATCCTTGACCGCCGCCCAGACTTCGCGCGCGCTGCTCGGCGGCGGCCGCGGCAGTCCGCGCGAATGCCAGGCGCTATACAACGACAGCAATACGACCATCAGCAAGCATGGAAGTAGCCCGGCCCGGAACAACGCATCGATGCTGAGCGGCGGCGTGGTGTGGAACTGCTGGGCGACCACGCCATAGAGAATCAGCGGCATCGATGGCACTAGCAACAGACCAAGGCTGCCCGAAGACGTCAGCAACCCCAGCGAAAACCGCTCACTATAGTGCGCCTGACGTAGGGCTGGATACAGAACCGCGCCGAGCGCAACCAGGGTCACGCCGGTCGCGCCGGTGAACGCGGTAAAAAGTGTACAAGCGCAAATGGAAACGATGGCCAGCCCGCCAGGCAGCCAGCCGAACACAGCGTTCGTCAACCGCACAAGACGTCGCGGTGCGTGGCTTTCGGCAAGCAAATAACCCGCTAGCGTGAACAACGGAATTGCAATCAGGGCGGGCATATCGGCGAGTCGGTAAAACTCGATCGCAACAGCGGTGCCTTGCTCGCCGGCTACATGGAAGCCGATCAGCGCAATCGCCGCAAGCAATGCAAATAGCGGCGCGCCGAGCGCTGCAAGAAGAACCAGCGCGAGTCCGATCAGAAAGATCATGGCACCAGCTTATCCGGCTGATGCAGCAGCACGGGAACATGCGCCGGCGGCGAGAACGCGCGCAGCACAAAACGCAAAGCCATCAATCCGAATCCCGCCGGCAGGATGCCCTCGATCAACCACGACGGCACCTTGGCGAACGCGTTGCTGCCGGAAGTCAGATCGATCTTGACCAGATCGACGCTGTACCAGGCCATCGCCGCACACATCAGCGCGGCAAAACCGAGCGTGAGCACGCGCGCAATGCGTTGCGCCTGGGGCGCGAGGAAGCGTTGCAGGACGTCGAGGGCGATATGCTTGTCGTCGCGCACCGCTGCGAGCGCGCCGAGCATGCCGGTCCACAGCACCAGCGCGCGCAGCAGCGGATCGGCCCAGGACAGGCCGGTATCGAAAAAGTTGCGAAGAATAATTTGTGCGCCGGCCAGCGCGACAAGGAACAGAACAAAGATCGCGAGCAGCCAGTCCTCAATCTTGCCCAAGCCTTGCAGCCAGCGCGCTGGTTTCACGGAGTGCCGCGCGCCTGACTCAGCGCTCGGGTCAGCGCCGCCGACATGTCCGGTGTGATCTCGCCCTGGCTGATCAATTCCTTGCGAGCCGTCTCGCCCACGGTATCCCAAGACCTGGTTTCGTCGGCATTGGGCTTGAATATCGCAACGCCCTGCTTTTCCAATGCGCCGCGTGCCTGCGCGTTATCGTCACGATTGATCTTTTCCAGACGCGCGAACGCTGCGCCGATTTCATCGTTCACCGCTTTGCGATCATCCGCCGACAAACTATCCAGCGTTTTCTTGTCAATCACCAGAATGCCGACGACATAAGTCAGTGGCAGGTCGACCATGTGCTTGAGCTTGGTGTGCCACTGGAATGCTATTGCACCGGCTGGCGTATTCGCCACGGTGTCGATCAGGCCGGTTTGCAAACTGGTGTACACATCCGCGAGCGGCAGCGGAATCGGTGTGACGCCGCTGGCCTTGAATCCGGCTTCGGCGATGCGATCGCCCTGCGGCACCCAGACTTTGGCCGCTTTCAGATCGTCCTTGTTCTTGATGTCCTTCACGCTCATCAGATAGGCGAAACCGCCACCGCTGATTCCAACGGCCTCGAAACCGGCTTGCTCAAAACTCTTCTTCAGCAGCGGGTCCAATTGCACACGGACCTTGTCCACTTCGTCCTGGGTCTTGAACAAAAATGGCAGGGAGTAGATTTGCGCATCCTTTACGAGCTGCGACAGTTCGCCGCCGGTAAACGCGCCACCTTGCAGCTGGCCGATCTTGATCTTGCGCAATACGGCCGGCTCGTCGCCCATGACGCCGCCCGGATAGTACTTGATCTGAACGCGGTCACTGGTGCGGGCCTTGATGGCGTCGCCGCTGGCGCGCATCTCGCGCATCCACGCCGTGCCATCGGGCGCGATCGTGGCAATCTTGATGGTAGTGGCAGCTTGGGCGCTGCCACAGGCAGCGACGAGTCCAAATGCAAATAGTACAAATTTGTTCATTTTTCACCTTTTCATTTTGTAAGCCTCCCCCTTCAAGGGGGAGGCTTGGAGGAGAATGGCGTCAATGGTTGGTCGAGCAACACCATCCCCACTCTGCCCTCCCCATGAAGGGGAGGGTTAGAAATAATCCTTGCCGGATTCCAGCAACGCCTTCGCCTTGCGTTTGGCAAGCAGGTTGATCAAGGTCAACTGTGGCGCTACCGGATCGGCAGCCAGTACTTCATTGAGTAAACGATCGTGCAGCGCCTGATCGAACACCAGGCGCGCATAGAACTGTGCGTAGAGCACGCGCACTACCTGATTCTTGCCACTGGAAAACTCCAATGCCTTGTCGAAATACGCCTTGCCTTCTTCGGGTTTTCCACCAAGCGAGGCCGGCCGGATCGAGTTGATCACGCCCAGATACAG
>JANXVS010000296.1 GCA_025351555.1 Pseudomonadota bacterium
CCCGTACTGCGCCATGAATTCCACCATCGACAGACCCGCCTGGAACTGTACTTGGTTCATCCCCATGACCCACCTCCATACCGAATGTGGGTGCTACCATCTCCCGTTGCCGTCTCAAATCACGCGACCGCTGGCTGAGGATCGAAACTAATCAGGTTCTTTTTTGCCGCGGGGGAAAGCACGCGCTTCACCTTCTTGACGCGTACCGGCTTTGCCGCGCGCTTCTTGGCCGCTTGTGGCGTGCGCGTGCTGGGCGCGGCGGACTTCTTGCCGGTGCTGGGTGAAGCTTTTGCTTTTGTGGATTTTTTCGCCTTGCCAACCGCAGGCGCAGCGAGTCTGTTCGGTAACTTCTTCGGCTGCTTCTTTGCCGTCGATTTTTTTGCGGCAGGTTTGCTTGCCGCGGCCTTGCGCACGCTCTTGCGCGCCGCGGCTTTGGCTAGTGGACGCTTCTTGCTGGTGGCCATACTTTTGCTCCTTTGCGTACCGTGGGGTTTCTGCGTCGGGTTCAATCCGCTGCGAATTATTCGACCTTCAATTCAGTCGCCATGTGCAGATGATCCTGCACTATCGGCAACGTCTGCTTGATGAAGGTGCGCAATTCCTCGGTGCTGACTGTCGCCTGTGACGATTGCAGCAGGTCGACCATCTTCTGATGATCGCCGCGCATCGCCGCGACATAGCTGCGGTCGAAATCCGCGCCGTGCTGCGCGGCGAGTTTGTCGCGCAACTGCACATGCTCGCCGTCCAGCTCCTTGGGCAGCGAAATGTTTTCGTGCGCGGCGATCAGTGCGAGTTGCTGGTTGTTTTCTGTATGAGCTTGAACCATCTTCTCGGCGAACTGTTTCACCTGTGGCGATGTCGCCGAGCCGACCGCGAGCTTGCTCAGTTCAACCTCGGCAAGGCCGCCGTGACCGGCCTTCTGCACGAAGGCCGCGTCCGGACTTTCCGCGGCGGTCTTCGGCGAATTGGAACCCGGTGTCTGCGCAAACACTGATGAAACCAGCAAGATGCCGCTGGCAAGAAGTACTGTTTTCAGCAAGGTATATCTGCTCATGGGGTTCTCCGTTGGATGATTATGCTGCGACGATTCAGGCCGATTTGCGCCGGGCAGATTTTCGCGCAGACTGACTTGCCGGCGCTCGTTTCCTGGGGGCGGTTATGCGTGCTTTTTTAGCCGCAGATTTTTCCCCGCAGATTTTTTCACAGCTGATTTTTTTGAGGGCGTTTTCTTCGCAGCAGATTTCTTCAGACCGCCGCCACTGATCTTGTTTACCGTGGCCCAGGCACGTCGTTTGGATTCGGTCTTCGAGACGCCTTTTTGCTCATAGCTTTTTTCGATATCGCCGGCCTGGCGTTTCTGCTTGGGCGTGTACGAACTCTTGTCGCCGCGTGGCATCGCTTGTTCTCCATAGCTGGACAGGCACATCAGTTACTAGCACGCCATGTGCCAAATCCAATTGCATGTAGGTGATGCGCCCGCGCGCAGCGCATCAGTGATTTTGCACCGGCGTTGTTCGCATCCAACGCAAATTGCACGACGACGCGATAGGCAATGCGAGTGAACCTGCGCGAGTGCCGTGGGTCGGCGCGTGGCACGGTCGTTGCGAACACGCTTGGCAATGCTGGTTCGTGAGGATTCAAGATGACGACGCTCTGGGAAATGGCCGCCACCGTTCGCGCCGAAGAGGCACAGGTGCAAGAATCAACCCGGGTAGCGCCGTGTGCGCCGCACGTCATCAGACGGGATGTAGTCCGTGGTAACTCTGAGCGGCCCATTGATCTGCGTGAGCGCGGGCACATGGATTATTGGTGCAAATCGCTCGGCGCCACGCGCATGCAGTTGTATCGTGCTGTCGCGCACGTCGGTCCGTGCCCGTCGGCGGTGCGGCGTTTTCTGAGTGCGCGTTTCCTGCCGGGAAAAATCCACGCGTGAGCGCGCCACCCGTCGCGCTTGCTTTACTGCATCCTGGATTGCAAATCGTATTTGCGGCGTTTGCTGAAATGAAAAGTGCACGGTACGGGATCGCGGCATCATACCAAGCGGCATCATCCCAAGATGTTATTCGCGCGCGGCACGGCCTTTGCAAATGCAGGTAAACGGGGCGGCTGCGGAGGTTTTGCGCGGTCGCTCGTCAAGTCGCAACACGATGTTGCGCGGGTCGCGCGTTGTGCGTGACCGTCATGACTCACACAAGGAGAAGAAAATGGGCAAGTATTTCCTCGCATGGTTGTTGGGTGTTCCCGCCGGGATCCTCGTTCTGGTTTTTGTAGTCATGCATGTGTTCTAGAAGGATCATCACGATGACCCCATTGCGTGCGGCATTGTTCGTCGCTGGGCTGGCCTGTGCTGGCGGCGCCATCGCCGGCGATGCGGCATCCGACAAGAACGAAGCGCCAGCCGACAAGAGCGCAGCGCCAACTGACGAGGTTGTGGTCAAGAGCCTGCGCAATACGACGGCTCGCGTCGCGCCGGACGCTGCGGCCGCGACGGCGTTTGATTTGCCGGCGGGCACAGAGTTGATCTGGGTCGCGCAGCAGCAGTCCGGTGGTTTCTATCGAACGATCCGCACGGACAAGGGCCCGCAGGGATGGATTGCCGCCAGCGACCTGCAGGTCGCGCGGCACCAGCCTTGGCCGATCGAGCCGAAAACGGCTTGCGTCGCCGACATGAGCGGCTGTCCGGCGCGTGGCTGCGCCGAGCAGGGCGAGCCGGAAGCCATTGCCAATGAACTCAAGCGCACACCGCCAATTGGGGAACTGCGCGCAACGCTGGATTTCAGCGATTTTGCGCAATTGCAACGCGTTGCCGACATGCATGCGGGTCAGGGGTCGCCTGATCTGAGCGTGCAGCAGCGCGCAGCAATGGCCAATGTTGCGGTGAAGGGTGGCGCCGTGTCGGAGGGCGATCGGGTGCGAGTCTTCGGGTATATCGCCAAGAGTGACAGCGGCCTGCATGTCAATGCCGCGGGTGAATCGGTCAATTGCGCGCTCAAGAATCCGAAGGACAATGACATTCACATCCCCATAGTCGCCGAGCCTGGGGATGGTGAGTGGAAGGGTATTGTGGTGGAAATGATTCCACAGGATCGGCGATCGGGATGGAATGTCGACGCCTTGAAAAAGATCCAGGCGCAAGCTGCGCAGGTGTGGATCGAGGGCGGCCTGTCATACGACAAAGTCCACTATGTCAATAGCGATTCGGCGCATGCGCTCAAGGACGAACCCTGGCGGATGTCGTTGTGGGAGATCCATCCCATTACCAAGTTCCTGGTGTGCCGCAAGGATCATTGCGATCCGGATAGTGAAAAAGACTGGTCGCCGCTCGACGAAAGCAAGCCCGTTGCGGCCCAGTAAAAAAAGCGGTGAACAGTTCAATTACCCGCCGCGTCGCGCCATGGCGCGCGGGTGGCCGACAGCATCGCGCGGACGTGATGGAAAAACTGCAATGCTGGCTGGCGCATGGATTTGGTGAAGCTCATGGCCCAATGGCACTTACTTAAGCTTCTAGAGATTCGTAGACCCGTATCTTACGACGAGCCGTGGCTCGAGATGTTTTCAACCACGGGTAGGATTTTGGTCGTCGTTTTCGCGCGCGGGGTTCAATGCGTCCGGGTCGATTGCCG
>JANXVS010000455.1 GCA_025351555.1 Pseudomonadota bacterium
CCCAGAACAACGCGGCATTGGCACGCGAGCGGTTCATTGCCGGGCCTTGGCCGGAGGGGATTGGCCGCCATCGCCAGCCAGCGTCGCCGGCGGCCCGAACTCAGGCGCCGCTGGCGGCGGCCCGACCGGATCCGGCAGCACATGCAGCAGCAATACTTCGCCGCTGCGATCCAGCGCCGCGCTCGGCGTGGCCACGGCTGCGGCGAACATGCCACTGATGTCGTTGCTGATCGAGCGGATTTCGCCAACCGGAAACCCGGCCGGAAAAATTCCGCCGAGGCCCGAGGTGATCAGTCTATCGCCGACCTTGACGTCGCCGCTGACCGGGATGTTCGGCAGTTCCAGCGTATCCAGCGCGCCGCTGCCGCGCGCGATGGCGCGCAGACCAGTGCGCTCGACCGTGACCGGAATGGCGTGGGTTGGATCAGTGATCAGCATCAGGGTTGACGTGTTCGGCAGGATCTTGGTCACCTGACCCATGATCCCGTGCGCATCGATCACGGCCTGGCCGATGGTGACCCCCTGATTGGTGCCGACGTTGAGCAGCAAGCGATGGCGGAACGGGTCAGTGTCCACATCTATAATTTTAGCCAATTGCACAGCGACGCCCAGGCTGCGCTGGACATCGAGCAGTTCCTGCAGACGCTGGTTCTGCTCGCGCACCGAAGTCAGTTGCTTGAGCCGCGCCTGCGCCAGCATCAGCTGCCGGCCAAGTTCGGCATTCTGCTCGGTCAATTGCTCACGATCGGCCACCGCCAGCCCGGCTTTGCGCGCCAGTTGCGAAGGCAGCGCCGCGATGCGGTACATCGGTTCGATCGCCATGCTCATGGCCCAGCGGATGCGTTCGAGGTAGCCGCCGCGGTGGTCGGTCACCATCAGCACGATGGCCAGCGCCAGATAGCCGATCAGGCGCAGCGTGCTCGATGCGCCGGCGGCAAACAGGGGGGCAGTATCGTTGTGAGTCAGCGCCATACGGAAGTCCGTGATGGGTTGCGAGTGTGGATTGCCGGTACACGCCGAGCACGTCGCGGCTCACCTAAAACCCACAACTACAGCTTACTCCGGCGCAAAGAAATCGCTGCCATGCTGGTCGATCAGTTCCAGCGCGCGGCCGCCACCGCGGGCGACGCAGGTCAGTGGATCGTCGGCAACATGCACGTGCAGGCCGGTTTCCTCGGAGATCAGGCGGTCAATATCGCGTAGCAGGGCGCCGCCGCCGGTCAGCACGATGCCGCGCTCGGCCACGTCCGAGCACAATTCCGGCGGCGTCTGTTCCAGCGCGGAACGCACCGCGGCGACGATGCCGGCGAGCGGTTCGTGCAGCGCTTCGAGTATCTCGTTGGAATTGATCGTGAACGCGCGCGGCACGCCTTCGGCGAGATTGCGGCCGGAGACTTCCATCTCCTTCACCTCGGCTGGCGGGAACGCGCAGCCGACCTCGAACTTGATGCGCTCGGCCGTGGCTTCGCCGATCAGGGTGCCGTGATTGCGGCGCACGTAATTGATGATGGCCTCGTCAAAGCGGTCGCCGCCGATGCGCACCGACGCCGAATAGACGATGCCGTTGAGCGAAATAACGGCCACTTCCGAGGTGCCGCCGCCGATGTCCAGCACCATCGAGCCGCGCGCCTCGTGCACCGGAATGCCGGCGCCGATCGCCGCGGCCATCGGTTCCTCGATCAGATACACCTCACGCGCACCGGCCGATTCGGCCGATTCCTTGATCGCCCGGCGTTCGACCTGGGTCGAGCCGCAAGGCACGCAGACCAGCACGCGCGGGCTGGGCCGGAACAGACGCGAGCGATGGGCCCGTTTGATGAACTGCTTGAGCATTTCCTCGGTCATCGAGAAGTCGGCGATGACGCCGTCCTTCAGCGGCCGGACGGTGACGATATTGCCGGGGGTGCGGCCGAGCATGCGCTTGGCGTCGCTGCCCACGGCCGCGACCGAACGCGGGCCGCCCGGGCCGCGATCCTGGCGGATCGCCACCACGGATGGCTCATTCAGCACGATACCCTGGCCGCGCACGTAGATTAGTGTGTTGGCGGTGCCGAGATCGATCGACAGGTCGTTGGAAAACATGCCGCGAAAACGTTTGAACATGAAGCACTCGATAGCTGTGCGGAGGGGATGCGGGGAAAAGCGCGACAGTGTAGTAACCAGTGTCCGCTTAAGCAAGAAAAAACCCGTTAAAATGCGGTATGCAGCACAGTTTTGGTTCGAGGCCAAAAGGCCGCTGTGCTATCGTCGCGGGTCCTGATTTTTCATATTTCTCATGTCCATCGATCAAGCCACCGTGCGCCGCATCGCGCGCCTTGCACGCCTGTCCATCGGCGAAGGCGATTTGTCGCGCGTCGCCGGCGAACTCAAGCGCGTGCTCGATCTGGCCGATCAACTGGCCGGAACCGATATGGTCGGTATCGAGCCGATGGCGCACCCGCATGCGCAAACGCTGGCGTGGCGACAGGACAAGGTATGCGAGCCCGATCGCGCGGACGCGTTTCTCGCGCTTGCGCCGGAAGCACGCGGCGGACTGTACCTCGTGCCCAAGGTAATTGAGTAAGACGCATGCACGATTCTGGTATAGCGCAACTGGCGCGGGCGCTGCGTGCGCGGGAAACTTCCGCCACTGAACTGGCGCAGCGTTCGCTTAGCGCCGCGCAGGCCCAAGCGGGGCTGAATGCCTTCATCAGCGTGTGCGCAGAGCAGGCGCTGGATGCGGCGCGCCACGCCGATGCCGCGTTGGCGGCGGGCTCGGTGAAAGCGCTTGTGGGGATTCCCTTTGTGCACAAGGATATTTTCTGCACAAGTGGAATCCGTACTACCTGCGCGTCGCGCATGCTTGAAAACTTCGTGCCGCCCTACGACGCAGCCGTCGTCGAAAAACTCGCTGCGGCGAATGCCGTGTCGATCGGCAAGACGAACATGGACGAGTTCGCGATGGGCTCGTCCAACGAGAACAGCTGCTTTGGGCCCGTGCGCAATCCCTGGGACACAACGCGGGTTCCCGGCGGTTCGTCCGGTGGCTCGGCGGCTGCGGTGGCTGCCGGTATCGTGCCGTTTGCGACGGGCACGGATACCGGCGGCTCGATCCGCCAACCTGCGGCATTCTGCGGCATCACTGGCCTCAAGCCCACCTACGGCCGCGTTTCGCGCTGGGGCATGATCGCATTTGCATCGAGTCTGGATTGCGGCGGTATGCTCGCGCGCAGCGCCGAAGATTGCGCGCTGGTGTTAACGGCGATCGCCGGACACGACGCACGCGATGCAACCAGCGTCGATCGGCCAGCTGATGACTACATTGCTGCATTATCCACATCGCTGAAAGGTATAAAAATAGGTATTGCACACGAGTATTTCGGCGCCGGCGTGGAAGAAGGCGTCGCCGCGGCGACACAGGCGGCGCTTCGCGAACTGGAAAAACTCGGTGCAGTGCTGGTCGATATCTCGCTGCCGAATGCGCCGATCGCGATCCCGGCATATTACGTGATCGCGCCGGCCGAGGCATCGAGCAATCTGGCGCGCTACGATGGTGTGCGCTACGGACACCGTTGCGCTGATCCCGCATCGCTTGAGGATTTGTATACCCGCAGCCGCAGCGAAGGATTTGGCGCCGAGGTGCAGCGACGCATTCTCGTCGGCACCTACGCGCTATCGGCCGGTTACTACGACGCCTATTACTTGCGTGCGCAGCGCGCACGCCGTCTGATAGCGAACGATTTCGCCGCGGCGTTCGCGTCGGTGGATCTGATCGCCGGACCGACCGCGCCAACGGTCGCGTTCAAGCTCGGCGAAAAATTCGCCGATCCGCTGGCGATGTATGCGGCCGACGTCAATACCGTTGCTGTGAACCTCGCTGGCTTGCCGGCGATTTCGCTGCCGGCGGGCTTCAGCGCGGGCCTTCCGGTTGGCCTGCAACTGATCGCGCCCGCATTTGCCGAAGCGCGTCTGCTCAACGCCGGGCATCAGCTGCAGCAGCATACCGACTGGCACACGCGGGAGCCGGCGCCATGACCGATTCCCAGCGTTGGCAAGCCGTTATCGGTCTGGAAATCCATGCCCAGCTTTCGACGGTAAGCAAACTGTTCTCGGGCGCACCGACGGCGTACGGCGCCGAGCCGAACACGCAGGCCAGTGCGGTTGATGTGGCTTTGCCCGGCACCTTGCCGGTGCCGAACCACGCGGCGCTGGACAAGGCGATTGCGTTTGGCCTGGCAGTCAACGCGCAGATCGCGCCGCAAAGTGTCTGCGCAAGAAAACATTACTTTTATCCGGATCTGCCGAAGGGCTACCAGATCAGCCAGTACGAACTGCCGATCGTCAGCGACGGTAGGCTGGCGGTGCGGCTCGATGATGGCCGCATGCTTGACGTCGAAATCCAACGCGCGCATCTGGAGGAAGATGCCGGCAAATCGTTGCACGATGCGTTCCACGCCGCGACCGGTATCGACTTCAATCGTGCCGGTGTGCCGTTGCTGGAAATTGTTTCCGCGCCGGTGTTGTATTCGGCGCACGAAGCCGTGGCCTACATGCGCACCGTGCACACGCTGGTGCGCTGGCTCGGCATCTGCGATGGCAACATGCAGGAAGGCTCGTTCCGTTGCGATGCGAACGTGTCGGTGCGTCGCGTTGGCGAAAGCAAACTCGGCACGCGTACGGAAATCAAGAATGTGAACTCGTTCCGTTTTGTCGAGAAAGCGATCGAGTACGAGATCGAGCGCCAGATCCGCGCCCTGGAGAACGGCGAGAAAATCGTGCAGGAGACGCGTCTGTACGACGCGGCACATCATCGCACCTTGCCGATGCGCAGCAAGGAAAATGCCGACGACTACCGCTATTTTCCCGACCCCGACTTGCCGCCGCTATCGGTTTCGGCGGCAGACATCGCCGCGATTGCCGTCGGCATGCCGGAATTGCCCGCTGCGCGTCGCGCGCGCTACATCGCCGCGCTCGGCTTGCCCGAAGCCGATGCCACGCAATTGTGTGCGGACAAGGCCGCCGCGGATTATTTCGAGACAGTGCTGGCCGTGTTGCCCGGCGAAGCGAAACTGGCGGCAGATACCTTTGGTAATGACGATGCATCGCGTGCAGACGCCAAGCTGGCTGCGAATTGGATCCTTGGCGACCTTGCA
>JANXVS010000313.1 GCA_025351555.1 Pseudomonadota bacterium
GGCAGCCGGCCCAGGCCGAGGCAGCGCTGAACGCGATGCTGGATGAAGAAACCCCGACGACGGCAATCGGTTCTGTCATTCTCGTGGGCGCCGGTCCCGGCGATCCGGGGCTGCTGACCTTGCGTGGCTTGCGTGCGTTGAACGAAGCCGATGTGATCCTGCACGATCATCTGGTGAGCGCTGAAGTGCTCACCCTTGCGCGACGCGATGCGCAGTTCATTGAGGTAGGCAAGCAGGCCGGCGCGCAGCACATGACTCAGCAACGCATCCACGCCCTGTTGCTTGAACACGTCCGCGCCGGACAGCGCGTGGTGCGGCTCAAGGGCGGCGATCCGTTTGTGTTTGGCCGCGGCGGCGAGGAACTGCAATTCCTGCGTAGTCATGGCATTGCTTACGAAGTCGTGCCGGGCATTACGGCGGCGCTGGCTTGCGCGGCCTACGCGGGCGTGCCGCTGACGCATCGCGAATACGCTTCTTCGGTGCGTTTCGTCACCGCGCATTGCAAGGATTCGCTGGACACCCTGGACTGGCGCGCACTGGCTGCCGAGCAGCAGACGCTGGCCGTCTATATGGGCGTCGCTGGACTTGATACGCTGCGCGATCGACTGCTGGCGCATGGGCGTGCACCGGCCACGCCGTTCGCCCTGGTCGAAAACGGTTCGCGACCGCAACAGCGCGTGATCGTCGGCACGCTCGTCGAATTGCCGCAACGTGCGCGTGCACATGCGGTCAGCTCGCCAGCCTTGCTGATTTTGGGCGAGGTCGCGGCACTGGCGCCGCGCCTGCACTGGTTTGGCGCGCCGCCGCTGGGCGCAACCGATCGCAGCGATCGTGGCGTGCCGGAAGAAAGTCGAATCTCGCCGTTATGTCGCTGCCTTCACACCTTTCTCACCTGCGGTCGGGCACTCTTCACAAATGTGAACCCGGTGGAAGGCGAGCATGAAGCAGCGCGAAGAACAGGCCGGCTTGATCCTGCTGATCGAGGATAACCGCGGCATTTCGGAGATGGTCGGCGAATTCCTCGAACGCCGCGGCTACAGCATCGACTACGCCGCCGATGGCGTCACCGGCCTGCATCTGGCGGTCGCCAACAGCTACGACGTGATCGTGCTCGATCTGATGCTGCCAGGAATGGATGGCCTGGACTTGTGTCGCAAGCTACGCGCCGATGCGAAAAAATCCACGCCGGTGCTTATGCTCACCGCCCGCGACACGCTCGAGGATAAACTGATCGGCCTGGATGCCGGCGCCGACGATTATCTGGTGAAGCCATTTGAGATTCGCGAACTGGAAGCACGCGTGCGTGCCCTGATCCGGCGCGACCGGCGCCAGGTCAGTGCGGAATTGCTCAGCGTCGGCGATCTGGTGCTCGATACCTCGACCCTGCGCCTGACTCGCGCCGGTCAGGAACTCACGGTATCGCCGATCGGACTCAAGCTGCTCGCCATCCTCATGCGTGAATCGCCGCGCGTGGTCAGCCGGCGCGATATCGAGCGCGAAGTGTGGGGCGATTTGCTGCCGGATTCGGATACGCTGCGCAGCCATTTGTATAATTTGCGCAAAATTATCGACAAGCCCTTCCAGAAACCGCTGCTGCACACGATCCACAGCGCCGGCTACCGCTTGGCCGATCTGGACGCCGAGATCGCCGCCAGCAAGACCGCCTGAGCGTGGCCCGCACCGGAATCCGCCGCAGGATCTGGACGGTCTACGTCCTGCAGGTAGCGGCGATCAGCCTTGCCACCATCTTGGGTGTCTACGGCGCGGCGACGGTTCTGGAAGATGTGCTGATCAAGCGCGCGCTCGGCGGCGAAGCGGCCTACTACTGGCAACGCACGACGCACGATGCGCGGGCCTCAGTGCCTGACACCAACAACATGACCGGCTATCTGTCGCGCCCGGGCGACGACAAGAGGCAGCTGCCAGAAGCGCTGCGTTTGCTCGCGCCGGGCTATCACCGCATCCAGCATGACGGTGGCATCGTGCTGGTGCTGGTGTCCGACGGCCCGCCCGGGCGTCTGTATCTGGTGTTCAACCAGGAACAAGTCGGGCGCCTCGCCTTCCTGTTCGGCTTCGTGCCGCTGATCGTCGTGCTGCTGATCATCTACATCACGACCTGGCTCACGTATCGCGCTTCGCGGCGTGCATTGTCGCCGGTGATTGCGCTGGCGAAAGTCGTGCGCGATTGGGATCCCAAGCGCCCAGACCTGGCCGCGTTGGATCCGCGCAGTCTGTCCAGCGATCCGGATGGCGATGTCGAAACGCTGGCCGGCGCCCTGCACAGTTTCGCCAGTCGCATCGAGGAATTTGTCGAGCGCGAGCGCAACTTCACCCGCGATGCCAGTCACGAACTGCGCAGTCCGCTGACGGTGATCAAGATTGCGGCCGACGTGCTGCTTGAGGACGAGTTGCCGCCGTTCACCCAGCGCGCGATCCTGCGCATCAAGCGTTCCGCACGCGACATGGAGGCGATGATCGAGGCCTTCCTGATTCTGGCGCGAGAATCCGACACCGGATTGCCGGAAGAGGATTTTGTCGTCAACGATGCCGTGCGCGACGAGATCGAGCGCGCGCAGCCTTTGCTGGAAGGCAAGCCGGTCGCGTTGACCCTGGATGAAGAGGCGGCGTTCTCCCTGCATGCGCCACCGAAGGTATTCGCCGCGATGGTGAGCAATCTGATCCGCAATGCCTGTTTGTATACCGAAGCCGGCACGATACGCGTGCTGATCGGCGCCGGCTTCATCAGCGTGCAGGACAGCGGCATCGGCATGAGCACCGACGAACTGGCGCAGGCGTTCCGGCCTTACTTCCGTGGCAACCGCAGCACGCGCGATGGCCACGGCGTCGGCCTGACCTTGGTGCGGCGCCTGTCCGACCGCTTCGGCTGGCCAATTGAACTGCACAGCGAACTTGGCGCCGGCACCACGGCGACAATCCGCTTCCCGCAGATGCAGCCGCTCACCAGCCTGCGCGAGCGCGCGTGAGGCGGCGGTGCACTGCTCGGCGCTGCATCGCTATAATCGCACTGACATCTTGCTGCGAACCCACTTGTATGAACACCTTCTATCGTTGCGCCGTCATCCTACTGCTGTCTTTCGGAGCCGCGACCATGAGCCGAGCCGCCATCCCTGTTCTGGTTATTCACGGCGGCGCGGGCGTGATTGCCAAAGACCTCTCGCCGGAAAAGGAAAAGGCGATCCGTGCCGATCTGAAACAAGCACTCGAAGCCGGCTACGCCGTGCTCAAGTCCGGCGGCAGCAGCCTCGACGCGGTATCCAAAGCCATCGTGTTGATGGAAGATTCGCCGTACTTCAATGCCGGCAAGGGCGCCGTGTTCAACCACGACGGCAAGAACGAGCTCGATGCCTCGATCATGGATGGCGCCAGCCTGCGCGCCGGCAGCGTCGCCAATGTGCACAAAGTGAAAAATCCCATTTTGCGCGCGCGCGCAGTGATGGAAAAATCGCCGCACGTGATGCTGGTTGGTGACGGCGCAGAAGCCTTCGCGCAGTCGATCGACATGCCCCTGGTCGACCCGAAATATTTCTACACCGAGGAACGCTGGCAGCAATTGCAGCAGGCGTTGAAAGAAGAAGCGGAAAAGGAAAAATCGACGGCCTCGCCGCATGGCACCGTCGGTGCGGTCGCGCTGGATGCGGCGGGGCATCTCGCCGCAGGCACCTCAACCGGCGGCATGACCAACAAGCGTTATGGCCGCGTCGGCGATTCACCGATCATCGGTGCCGGCACCTACGCCAATGCGAAATGTGCGGTCTCGGCCACCGGCTGGGGCGAGTTCTACATCCGCACCGTCGCCGCGCACGACATCTGCGCGCGTGTGGAATACAAAAGCGAACCCGTCGCGCAGGCAGCGAACGACGTAGTGATGAGTGCCGTGCCGAAACTCGGCGGCGACGGCGGCGTGATCGCGCTCGATGCCGACGGAAATTTCGCTACGCCGTTCAATACCGAAGGCATGTTTCGCGGGTGGATTGACAAGGAAGGAAAAATGCACATTGCGGTTTTTGTGGAGAAGTAAGGTCGACCGCAAGAAAAACCCATATGCGCCTCTGGACTCTGCATCCTCGATATCTCGATCCACAAGGCCTGGTGGCGCTATGGCGCGAGGCGCTTCTATGTCGCGCCGTGCTGCGTGGCGAGACCAAGGGTTATCGCCACCATCCGCAGCTCGAAAGATTTCGTGCGCAGCAGGCGTCACGCTCAGCGATCAACGCGTATCTTGCCGTCGTGCATGCGGAGTCAGTGGCGCGCGGCTACTCGTTCGATCCGCGCAAGGTCGGGCCAGTGCGCAGCCGTTGCTGGATCGATACCTCGGCCGGTCAGCTCGCTTATGAGTGGCAGCATCTGCTGCGCAAATTGCGTGCGCGCAGCCCCGAGCATTTCCGGCGTTGGCGCGAGCTTGAATCGCCCGAGCCGCATTCGCTGTTCCGCATTGTTCCCGGACCGGTAGAGAGCTGGGAGCGGCGCTAAGGAGTAGCGGCGCTCCTGTCGGCCGATATTTGCCGGCAGCAGGTCGAGATCGACCCTGCCTGCAAATTTTACATCTGATTACAGCCTTTTACCCTGCGGCAACCGTCGATGCAGCGGTGGCGGGCTAAGGTGCGCTGGCTGCCCACCGCGATGCGCGTCGGAGTAATCTGCCGCCTGTAGAAAAATCTTAAAAAAACGGACGATTGCGCGAATCACATGAGTACTGACTCCGACAAGTACGATACCCGCAGCGATCAACCTGCGCGGAAAAAATCCTGGCGCGCCATGGCGATCATCGTGATCGTGGCCCTGATTCTTGCCGGCGGCGGTTACTGGCTCGCGCACACCACGACGGTTCCGGCCGCCGGCGGTCGATTCGGCCCACGCGGTGGCGCAGGCGGGCCGGGTGCACCGGCGATGCCGGTCGGGGCTGCGGCAGCGGCGTCGGGAGATATCAAGATCACGCTCAATGCGCTAGGCACGGCCACGCCCTTGCGCAATGTCACCGTCAGCGCGCAGACCAGCGGACGATTGCTCAGCGTGAACGTCAAGGAAGGCCAGATGGTCAGCCAAGGCGATGTGCTGGCCGAGATCGATCCGCGCGCGTATCAGGCCGCGCTCGCGCAGGCCGAAGGTACCTTGGCGCGTGATCAGGCGTTGCTGGCGAACGCGAAGATCGATCTGCATCGCTACCAGACCCTGTTCAAGGAGGATTCGATCGCCAAGCAACAGCTTGATTCGCAAGATTCGCTCGTACATCAATACGAGGGCACGCTGAAATCCGATCAGGGTCAGATCGATACGGCCAAGGTCAATCTCACCTACACCCGGGTCAATGCGCCAGTCGACGGCAGGGTCGGCCTGCGTCAGATCGATCCGGGCAACAACGTGCAGAATGGCGGCGGCATCATTGTGATCACGCAGCTGTCGCCGATCGACGTGCTGTTCACCATTCCCGAAGACAGTCTGCCGCCAGTGCTGAAGAAACTGCATGCCGGCGCGGCGCCCATTGTCGATGTCTACGATCGCGCCGGCCAAACCAAATTGGCCAGCGGCACACTCGCCAGTCTCGACAACCAGATCGACACCAGCACCGGCACGGTGAAAGCCAAGGCCGAGTTCGCGAACACCGACGAGAGTCTGTTTCCGAACCAGTTCGTCAACGTGCGTGTGCTGCTGGATGTGATGAAGGATGCGATCGTGATTCCGACCTCGGCCCTGCAACGCGGCGCGGATGGGTTATTTGTATACGTGGTCAAACCCGATCGCACGGTAAGCGTGCGCGTGATCAAGACCGGCCCGACCGAAGGCGAGCGTGTCGCCGTCACCAGTGGTTTGCAGGTCGGCGAAACCGTCGTCACCGATGGC
>JANXVS010000464.1 GCA_025351555.1 Pseudomonadota bacterium
CACGAAAAGGTCGAGCGCCCGGATACGCTGATCGGGGCCACCTACAAGATCAAGTCACCGCTGTTCGAGCATGCGCTGTACGTGACCATCAACGACATCGTGCTCAATGCCGGCACCGAATACGAACTGCGCCGCCCGTTCGAGATCTTCATCAACTCCAAGAACATGGACCACTTCCAGTGGATCGTGGCGCTGACCCGCATCATGTCGGCCGTGTTCCGCAAGGGCGGCGACGTCACCTTCCTGGTGGAAGAACTCAAGGCTGTGTTCGATCCGCGCGGCGGCTACTTCAAGGCCGGCGGCGTGTACATGCCCTCGATCGTCGCCGAGCTGGGCGCGATCATCGAGCAGCACCTGAAAATGATCGGCATGATGCACGATCCGGAAATGAGCAACGAACAGCGCAAGCTGATCAACGAGAAGCGCGCTGCCTACGAGACGCGCATGACCGGCTCAAAAAAAAAATCTGAAATAAGCGCCCGCGGCAACAGCGCCTCAACAACTGCCGTTGCCGATATCACCCCGGACCTCGCCGGCGCCATGGGCGAAACCGCCCGCCGCGACGACGACGAATCCTCCGACGCCGAATCCGCCAACGCGTTCCCGCCCGGCGCGACGATGTGCCACAAGTGCAACACCAATGCCGTCATCCTGATGGATGGGTGTGCTACGTGTTTGAACTGTGGGTATTCGAAGTGCGGCTAATTCCCAGGCAGTTGGCGCTCGACGCCAGCGCCGCGTACGACAGGCTCAAGTTGCAGTTCAACACGTACGCCGTTTTTCTGGTGCATCTTCGCTGCCGGTAGATCGTCAGGATCCGATCTGACGATAACGATGCGTTTGTCGGCAACGCCGGCCTTGGCCAGGTAGTGCGCCAGCGCCTGTGCGCGTAATCCGGCCAGCGGCGAAGGCGCCTGAGTGCCAGCATCGTCAGCCCCAACATGTACCGATACCAAGGTCATCCGGTACTCAATCAATACCTTGGACAGCGGCGTCAGAACCTCGCGAAAACCGGGATTGATCTGCGCGCTCCCCGTTTCGAAACCCGAGCGCGAGGACAGGTCCAGAATGATGCGGTCGCCGTGGCGGTCGACACCAATATTGTTACCGGCCATCTGGGTCAACCGCCCCTGCAATACGTCCATGTAATACCCGACTTCCGAAGACGCCAACGAGTCGTGGCTGTTTTTCTCCAGCGCCGGTTTGATGCGCTTCTTGTCTGGCTCCTGGCTGCGTGGATCGAGCACGGGCACGCCGGGTGTTGGCGCGGCACGGACGCTGCGAGGCACCTTCGCCGATGGCCGCGCGGCCGGTGCATGCGGGCGCGACAATGCGCATGCGCTGAGCACGAGAACAGCCGCCAACGCGCATACGCGCAAAATCCCGATGCCGCGGAACCGCCACGGCTGCAACGGTCGGTCGGCGTCGGCGCGCTTACGCAGCATCACGGCGGTGGTTGGCGCGGACGAACTCAAGAAAGTCGCCGATAGAAAGCGGTTTGCTGAAGAGGAAGCCTTGGCCGAAGCTAACGCCGTGTTCGAGCAGCCAGTCCATCTGTTCGGGCGTTTCGACGCCCTCAGCCACGGTATCCAATCCAAGGGATTTAGCCATCTCGATGACGTGAATGATAACTTGGCTGGTCGCCGCCTGTGTCCCGATCGCATCGACGAACGATTTGTCGATCTTCAGCACATCCAGTTCAAAGGATTGCAGATAGGAAAGGCTGGAATAACCGGTGCCGAAATCGTCCACAGCCACCTGATGCCCGCGGCTGCGGAAGTCGCGGATCAGCGAACGCGACACGTCGGTGTTGATCAACGCGCGTTCAGTGATCTCGAGCTTGATCGTTCCCGCAGACAGATGCGCCGCCGCCAGACTTCGGGCCAGTTCGCGTCCAATGCGGTCATTCTTGAGATCGTCCCCTGCGAGGTTGAGGTTCACGCTCATTCCCGGGAATTCGGTAATCAGGGACTTCATATCGCGCACGGCTATCTTCAGCACGGCGAGCGTTACCTCCTGAATCAGGCCGGCCTCCTCGGCGACCGGGATGAACACGTCCGGGCTCACCGATTCGCCACTGCGGCGGTTCCAGCGCGCCAGTGCTTCGGCACCCACACAGCGGCCGGAAGCCAGCTCCATCACCGGCTGATATTGCACCCGTATTCGACCTGCCGCCAAGGCCTTGCGCAGTTGCGTGACCATACTCAGCTGATAGCGGGAAAAACTCAGGATCAGACAAATCCATCCGATCATCAGAAGCAGACCCAGGCCACCGCCAACAGCCAG
>JANXVS010000351.1 GCA_025351555.1 Pseudomonadota bacterium
CCCGTACTGCGCCATGAATTCCACCATCGACAGACCCGCCTGGAACTGTACTTGGTTCATCCCCATGACCCACCTCCATACCGAATGTGGGTGCTACCATCTCCCGCAGCCGTCTCAAATCACGCGACCGCTGGCTGAGGAACGAAGCTAATCAGGTAGAAATTTGCAGAAATGCCTGATTGAAATTTGCATAAGCCTCCCCTGCTTGCCTAACTTCTATTCGACTGCACATCGCAGTCCATTCCGGTAGCCTAGTCCTGAAACATCCGGCTCGGCAAGCCCGCGCAGGGCGGGAGAAGCCGCGAAGCGACGCATCCCGCCTCTCGCACCTGCAATCGCGGAAACGGCGGGATGACCGGCTCCGCTGTTGAGAGCTGCTGGGCTTCTCCCGCCCTACATGAGCCATTTCCGCTATCATCCGATCGCAGGAGGTACTTGCCATGCAACAGACTTACACCGCGGTGGTAAAGCACGACGAAGGCGCTTGGATAGGCTGGATCGAAGAAGTGCCCGGAGTGAACTGCCAGGAGGCTACGCGCGAAGAACTCGTGGAATCCCTGCGCATTACGCTCGCTGAGGCTATCGAGTTCAATCGCGCCGAAGCCCGCGGCGCCGCCGGAAAAGGTTACGAAGAACTGCCCATCGCGGTATGAAGCGGCGCGATCTGCTTCAACACTTGTCGATTCATGGCTGTCAATTGCTTCGCGAAGGCAGTCGCCATTCCTGGTGGCATCACCCCGGCCTGAACACGCGCAGCGCCGTGCCACGGCATAGCGAAATCAACCCCCATCTCGCCCGGAAGATTTGCCGCGATCTTGGCGTTCCGGAACCGAAGTCGTAAGACCGCATTCGTAGCCCGCGCAGGGCGGGAGAAGCCGCGAAACGGCGCATGCCGCTTTTCGTGTCAGCTACTGCGGAAACGGCGGGATACGCTACGCGACATCCACCGCCCCTCACGGCTTCGGCACCTCAAGATCCTTGCAAATTCGTCGCGCAAGATGCTCGTCGATCTCGTTGTGGCGCGGAATCGTTGTGGCTTTGGCAACCGCACGATTCACATAAACGGTGTGGGCACCGCCCTCGCGCAAGAACTGACAACCGTGTCTTTCCAGATGTCGAAGCAGATCGCGACGCTTCATCCGGCCGCGGCGAGACGCTCGCGGATGACGGCGTGGCCCTTGATCGATTCCTCCGCCAAGGTGCGGTTTGCTTCGAGCACCAGTTGAACGGCCTCTTTCAGATTTTCGCGCGCTTCTTCGAGCGTTGCGCCTTGCGTATTCGCGCCCGGCAACTCCTCGACGAAAGCGATATAGCCTTCCGGTACTTTCTCGAAAACGGCGGTGAATTCCATAGGTTTGCAATCAAGGGAAACGATTGGAGGCGCTGACTATACCGGATATTTCGAGCAACGTTGGGCGCAATAATCGAAGCGCAGTGCGCCGAATGGAAACTTGTCGCAACATCATCGTCGTTCGGTGCAATGCGGCCTGCCGGCCTTATTGCACCCCACAACTACAAGTCTTCCCGTCTCAAACCTGTGTGCTTCGCGACGCGCGCCAGCATACGCGAGCCAATTTCTTCGCCGTCATGAAACGCGAACACATAGTCCGGCCAACCGCCACGAGCAAGTGTTTTGTGCGATCCGCTTTGGCGCTTGAGTGTCCATCCGATCCGCAGCAACGCAGCAAGCAACAGGCGCGCCCGGATCGAAGGCCATTGGCTCATGCCGCCGACGGCAACTCGATGCTTACCGGCTGCGGCAAGAATTCGCCGTGTTCGATCTGCTCAGCAAGCACGCGCAGCGCCAGAACTTCCGCACGTGCCAGTGCTTCGCGAGAAGTGCCGCCATAGGACAGCACGCCAGGAAGTTCAACGACTTCCGCCAACCAGCGCCCATCTTCTTCGCGTTCGCATTCAAGCGTGAGTTTCATTTGAAATTCCTACTGCTTTCATAGCAAGTGTACGGCAAATTTGCCCCCTTCCGCCCTGTCTTTGATTGAAGCCGGGGCACCTTGTACTCGCCACATCCTTGTGGCTCGCCCTGCGGGCAGCATTCGCTGCAAACATCGGCAATCCTGCCGATGTTTCGCGCTCGCGGGGGAAGGATTCAAGTTTTCGCCTTCTGCTCAGCAATAAATCCTTTGATATGTTCCTCCAGCAGCGGCAGCGGCACGGAGCCGATGTCGAGCACGGCATCGTGGAACTTGCGGATGTCGAACTTTTCGCCGAGTTCCTTTTCTGCCAGCGCGCGCAGCTCCAGGATCTTGATCTCGCCGAGCTTGTAGCTGAGCGCCTGGCCGGGCCAGGAAATGTAGCGATCGACTTCGGTCTCGACTTCGTGTTCGCTGAGCGCGGTATGGTCGGCCAGGTACTTGATCGACTGCACGCGCGTCCAACCCTTGTGATGGATGCCGGTGTCGATGACCAGGCGCGCGGCGCGCCACATTTCATAGCTCAGGCGGCCGAAATCGTCGTAGAGCGTCAAATAGATGCCCATTTCCTTGCCGAGTTTTTCGCAATACAACGCCCAGCCTTCGCCGTAGGCGGAAATATATTCGTGGCGGAAATCCGGGACGCTTTTCTGTTCCAGCACCAGCGAACCCTGCAACGAATGGCCGGGCGCCGATTCATGCAAGGTCAGCGCGGTAAGGTTGTACAGCGAGCGCGACGGCAGATCGAACGTGTTCACCCAATAGGTGTGTGGACTGCCGCGGCCGGCGGTCCAGAACGGCGCGATCGCCGCCGGCACCGGCTCGATGCCGAAGCGCCCGCGCGGTAGCAAGTCGAAATATTGTGACAGTTTTCCATCGACGCGCTTGGCGATCCACGAGGCGCGCATCAGCAGTTCGTCCGGCGTCTTCGCATAGAACTGCGCATCGCTGCGCAGGAATTTCTGGAACGCCGGGAAGTCGCCTTCGAAGCCGGTCGCTTTCATCGTCGTCTGCATTTGTGCATCGATGCGCGCGACTTCCTTGAGGCCGATCTGGTGAATCGCTTCGGGATCCAGATCGAGCGTCGTGTATTCGAGTATCTGCTGCCGATAGAACGCGTTGCCGTCGGGCAGCGCTTCGGCCGCCAGTGTGGTGCGCGCATGCAGCACGTAATCGTCGCGGAAGAACTTGAGCAACTTCGCATACGCGGGAATGACGCGATCGCGGATGGCCTTGGCGCAATCAGCGCGCAGCTTTTCCTGCTCGGCAGCAGGAATGTTCGACGGCAGTTGTTTGAACGGCTTGTAGAAATCGCTGTCCTGCACTGTTTTTGCATCGATAAATGTGGAAATGGATACATCGCGCCCGGCAAGCACCTCGCGCGGTACGGAAAATCCGCGCTTGAGGCCGGCGCGCATATTGACGATGTTTTCGTCGAAATAGCGCGGCACATCGTTCAGGCGCGCGATGTAGTTGTGCGCCTGCTTCATGTCCTTGATCGGGCGGTCGGCCATGAAGCCCAGATCGGACCAGAACTGCGAATCGCTGTTGAACGGCATCTCGTAGTCGCGAAAATGCACGCCGGCGGCGAGGCTCTCGACCTGCGGTTTGTACACCGCCAGATTCACGCGGTTCTCTGCG
>JANXVS010000382.1 GCA_025351555.1 Pseudomonadota bacterium
GGTCGAACTCAATCCGTTGGCGGTCGTTGCCAATGGGGATCTGGCAGCACTTGACGGCAAGGTTAACTCCGACGACAACGCCGAGTTCCGACATCCCAAGCTCGCGGCGATGCGCGACGAATCGCAGGAGGATCACGCCGAAGCGGTCGCGGTCAAGCACAACCTCAATTACGTGACGATGGACGGCAACATCGGCTGCATGGTCAACGGCGCCGGCCTCGCGATGGCGACGATGGATGTGATCAAGCTCGCCGGCGGCGAACCGGCGAATTTCCTCGACGTCGGCGGCGGCGCGACCAAGGAGCGTGTGACCGAAGCGTTCAAGCTGATTCTCAGCTCAGACAAGGTGCGCTGCATCCTGATCAACATCTTCGGCGGCATCGTCCGCTGCGACATGATCGCCGAAGGCATCATCGCGGCGGTCAAGGAAGTCGGCCTGACCATTCCTGTGGTGGTTCGACTGGAAGGCACGAACGTCGAGAAAGGCCGCGAGCTGCTGGCGGGTTCCGGGCTGAAGATCACGTCGGCGCTGGATTTGAACGATGCCGCGCAGAAAGCCGTCGCCGCCGTGCGCCCCTGAGGAATCCAAGGAACGATCATGAGTGTACTTGTAAACAAATCCACAAAAGTCATCTGTCAGGGATTCACCGGCCAGCAGGGCACGTTCCATTCCGAGCAGGCGCTGGACTACGGCACCAAGCTGGTTGGTGGCGTGACGCCGGGCAAGGGCGGCTCGTTGCATATCGGTTTGCCAGTGTTCAACACGGTACAAGATGCGGTCGATGAAACCGGCGCGGACGCGACCATGATCTTCGTGCCGCCGCCGTTCGCGGCCGACGCGATCCTGGAAGCGGCCGACGCCGGCATCCGCGTCATCGTGACGATCACCGAGGGCATTCCGGTGCTCGATATGCTGCGAGTGAAGAATGCGCTCAAGCAGTATCCGGATACCGTGCTGATCGGGCCGAACTGTCCCGGCATCATCACTCCGGGCGAATGCAAGATCGGCATCATGCCCGGCCATATTCACATGCCCGGCAAGATCGGCATCGTCTCGCGCTCGGGCACGCTCACCTATGAAGCGGTGTTCCAGACCACGAATGCTGGCCTAGGTCAAAGCACGGTGATCGGTATTGGCGGCGATCCGATCAACGGCCTGAACTTCATCGATTGCCTGACCTTGTTCCAGGACGATGCGCAGACGCAAGGCATCATCATGGTCGGCGAAATCGGCGGCAGCGCCGAAGAAGACGCAGCGGAATTCATCAGTGAATATGTAACCAAACCGGTTGTATCGTTTATCGCCGGCGCCAGCGCGCCGGCAGGCAAGCGCATGGGCCACGCCGGCGCGATAATCTCCGGCGGCAAGGGTACCGCCGCTGCGAAGTTCGCGGCGTTGGAAAAAGCTGGTGTGACTACGGTGAAGTCGCCGGCGGATCTGGGCAAGGCGATCACGGCGCGGCTGAAGAAGTAAGTCGCGGCGCGGATCGGCGATAATACAGGCCGCGACAATCGCGGCCTTTGATTTTGAGGGCTGAACATGCCGACGTTGCGTTTCGCGCTTGCACAATACGATTTTCCAGTCGGCGCCGTCGCGCGCAACGGCGAGCGAGCGCGCGCGTTGCTGGCGCAGGCGCGGGATCAGCACCGCGCACAGCTGATCGCGTTTCCCGAACTCACGCTATCCGGTTATCCGCCTGAAGATCTGCTGCTGCGGCCGAGTTTTCTCGCCGCGTGCGAGCGTGAATTGGTGTCAGTCACGCAAGCAGCCAAAGGCATAGCCGCGTATGTCGGTCATCCGCATACGATGGGAGAAGTATACAATGCGGCAAGCCTGCTGGCCGACGGCCGCGTGGCGTTCACGACACACAAGCAGGCGTTGCCGAACTACACCGTATTCGACGAGAAGCGCTATTTCCGGCCTGGGCACGAATCGGCGGTGACGGATCTTTCCGGCGTGCGCGTCGGCTGGCTCGTGTGCGAGGACATCTGGGAACCCGAGCCCGCGGCGCACGCGGTCGCGCAGGGCGCGGAATTGCTGATGGTGATCAACGCCTCGCCGTTTGATGTGGGCAAGGCGGTACAGCGCGACGAACTGCTGGCGGGGCGTGCGCGTGAGAACAACGTCGCAATCGTCTATCTGAATCTGGCCGGCGGCCAAGACGACTTGTTGTTCGACGGCGGCTCGCTGCTGGTCGAAGCGGACGGCCGCATCGCGGCGCGCGCGCCGGC
>JANXVS010000401.1 GCA_025351555.1 Pseudomonadota bacterium
GGCGTGTCTCCGTGCTGGTCGTGGTTACCGCTGTCCTTCGTATCAGCATTTTTCGGATGCGTGTTCCCTTTGTGCTCTAGTACTGGGTTCGCCGGCATCTTCATGCCTGGCATGTCGCTCATGTCGTGAGGGTGAGCTACATCGGGACTCTTCTTCTTCGGCGTGGGTGCTGGGTCCGATGGATGCGCACCGCCGCTCATATCCATTCCCGGCATCGGCATCCCGCCGGGGTGCATGTGCTGCATGCTCGCGTCAGCCGGCGGATGCAGAATCTCGTCCGGTCCCACCGTGGATTCGGTCGATGCGCTATCGCTCGGCAAGTGGGCGCCGACCGCGCGCATCAAATCCACGCGTGCGAGCCAGTAGTCGCGCACCGCTTCCAGATAACCTTGATAGGCGTCGAATTCTTGCTGCTTGGCCAAGAGTAGTTCGAACACGCCGATCAGCATGTAGTTTTGCTGTTCCTGGGTGCGCGCAACGATGGTTTCGCGTTGGGGGATCAATGCTGCGCGATAGTCTTCGGCGATCTTGCGCGTCGCTGCGACGCGATCAACGCCCAAGGCAACAGTGTTATCGATTTCCAGTTCCAGCGATTGAACGCGAGCACGACGCTCGTCGAGCATTGCACTCGCGCGGGCGATGGCGCCCTGGCCCTGGTTGAAGATCGGCAACTGCAGCGACAGACTCGGACCATAAAGCTTCGTGCGATCGGTTTCGCGTTCGCCGGCGACACCCACATCCACTTTGCCGAGTAGACGATAGCGCTTGGTGACGTCGAGACTTTGCTCGAGCAGCGCGACCTCATTCTGCGCCGCGGCGAGATCCAAGCGCTGTTGATGGGCCAACGGCACCAAAGTGTCTGCTGACTCGTCCTGAGACAACGGTGCCGGCAGCCGATCGGCGGCAGTCCACAGTGCCGCGTCGGCCGACAGTCCCATCAGCGCATTCAATGCCGAGCGAGCACGCGTAGCATCGGCGCTGGCGCGGGTCGCTTGAAGCCGCGCTTGTGTCGCAGCGGCTTCTTCCAACTTGCACTGCAAGACACTAATGTTGCCTGCTTCGAAAAACTTGGCGGCCAGCTCCGCCGAGGTTTGCGCTGCGGCGGCCACCGCCGAGCGCATCGCCGCGACTTGTTGTGCGCCAACGTAGGAGTACCACGCTGCGCGCGCATCGGTGGCCAGGTTCAAGATCGCCGTCCCGATGGATTCCTGCGTGCGCACATACTCACCGGCGGCAAGGCGTTTGCGTGCGGGCAGCATGAGCAGTTCCGCGAAGCTGGCAGTAAGCCCCCCCTCGAATTTTGTCGGCTCGCCCGAATGATGCAGCGCCGTGATCGACAAGGTCGGATTGCTGATGCGGCTAGCCTCGTAGACGTCGGCCTGGGCAATGCCAAGACGCGCATATTCGGATTGCATGCGCGGATTGCTTAGCAACGCGATCTGGACCGCAGCATCCGCGGTCAGCGGTTGCGATAGGATGGTCTGAACCACGGCCGTCTTAGCATGGCTATCACGATCCATCGTCCAGGTGTGCTCGCCACCGCTGCGCTGATCGACCAGCGTATGAATTTCTGACAACCCGCGCTCGCGCGGCATTGTTGCACAACCGCTTAGCGCGATCAGCGTCGCGAGCACGAGGGCCCGTTGAAGTGGAAATGGTTGCATAGGAAAAATCTCTGTTGGCCATTCGCGGTGGATGTTTTCAAGAACCGCGCGGATGGCAAATGACTTCGCGGCCACGTCAGCAAGGACGCAGCCCAAGGTGTGGCCGCATTGCGCGGCGAACGTAGACCTAAGCGATCGGAGGGCGAAGCAAGCGATGCCGCGGAGTGGCTGAGAGTTCCGGCACTCGCAGCTGATCAGCATGTGTCAGCGGTGCAAGTGGGCGCAGATCGGGGAATGTCATCGGCAGCGCCGACGCGACGACACAGCCGCACTGGCAAGCGTCGCCGCCAGTGCAGCACGGGCATTTATTCTGTCGGTGTTTGGTGATCTGGGAAGACGCTGTCGCAGCATGTGGATGGCAATGCGTGGACATGGCATGCGCAACGGCGTCGTGACTATCCGCCATGGCCGCATGCGCCATGACGGGCGGCACGACAGCCCCGTTGAGAATCAGCACGAGTGCCAGCATCCAGCGCAGCGGGAGAGGAAGAGTTCTCAAGCGGGATCGCGAAAATCGCATGGCGGTTAGAGTGCGCCGTGACGGCGAAAGTTGCAACGGTGCGGTTCTGCCCGGAGCGTTCAAAAAGAAACGGCCCGCATGCGCGGGCCGTTTCGTATTTGCTATGTCGCTGGGTTACTTACAGGCAACCGGCAAACTTGAATGAGCCGATGCGAGTACTCCAGTTGAACGCGCCGTTCGCCTTCAGGTACTCGGTGGTGTACCAGAACGTGCAGTCGTCCGTCGGATCAATGGTCATGGTGGCGTAGTCGCCCCAGCGTGCCAGGTTGCTGCCGGTCTGTGAGCCGCCGCCTTCGATGATTGAGGCCTCTGCCTGCATCGTATTCAGCGGGTCACCGACCAGACGACCGGTATAGCGAATGGCCGGATGGATCGTGCCGTCGGAGACACTATAACCCAGCGCCATATTGCCCTGCTTGTCCATGGCCACTGAGGGCATCCAGCGATAACTGGTATCCGGTGAGAACGAGGACTGCTGATAGACGGCAGGCGTTCCGCCCGGATTGCGCAGTTCATACCAGCGCACGCCGGTATAGGGATTTCTCTTGGTCGTACCGATCTTGACCGATTGGCTAACGACCAGCGATTCGTTCGTGCCGAAATTGCGATAGGCCAGACGGAACATCAGACGGTCCGCCAGCGAGTCCAACTTCTGGGTGACACCGGCCTGAGGAATACAAGTGCCGCCACCGCAAGCCGCGGAGAAAGCCGCAACTGGGATATTGGTGGGACCGGTCAACGTGGTGCTCGCCGGCGTGGTCCAATTTACATGGAACTTCCAAAGGTTGAGGGAGTTGGCGCCGAAATTCACCATATAGTTCGGCGAGCCCGCGGGCGGTGCAGCTGCGCCGTCCAGATCGGACGGCAGCACGCCACCGTAGCTGGTCGACAACT
>JANXVS010000416.1 GCA_025351555.1 Pseudomonadota bacterium
GTTGAGCCATTGTGGCTAGCATCGTCGACGCAGGACGTTCGCGATCGAGAATCTTGCTGAAACCCGCATCGGTATTGGTTTTCCGGAGAAACATAGCTGAGGAATAGCGCTAATCAGGTCAGGAAAACGCCATCGGCAGCGACGATCAGACCCTGATCGTGCTCAGGATTGCTGCCGGAATGATGAGGTGCAATAGCATTGCGAGCAAAGTCACGATATCGTAATTTCTGCGTCTGAAAGATTCTGGGTTGAGTGACGGTCTGCGGAGAATCAGCGCGACGTTTGCGAGCGTCAGGTCCGTCCATCGTCTGGATAGGGCCTGTTTTCAAAGAGAATGGTGCATTACGGAGGACAAGTCATGAATCTACCGCGATCGTGGGTTTTGTTTGCGGCGCTCTTTTTCTCCGGCCTCGCACCGGTCTGGGCGGCGACCCATTCGGTGACGGTTTCGAACTTCACGTTTACTCCACGATCGCTGACGATCAATGCTGGCGACACCGTGACCTTTACCAATGCCGGCGGTGGTCACAATGTTCGCTCGGACGACCAAACGTCGTTCCGCTGCGCCCAGGGCTGCGATGGCAATGGCGGCAACGGCAACATCAGCAGTGCGCTTTGGAGTTTTACCCGGACATTTAGCACCCCAGGCACGGTCGGGTATTACTGTGAAGCCCACGGCTCGCCCAACGGCAGCGGCATGGCCGGCAGCATCATCGTCAACGCCGTGACGCCACCGCCGCCGACCATTGCCTTGGGCGGTTATTTGAGTGGTAACTGGTTCATTCCCGGCCAAGGTGGCCACGGCTTCCAGCTGGAACTGACGAGCCACGTCAATGCGAGCGGCAAACCCGATATGCTCGCGATCTGGTTCGTCTACACGCCGACGGGCAGCACGGCCAACGACGGCAGCGGCCAGAACTGGATTTATTCCGAGGGCGACTACGACACCACTGGCGGCACAGTCACGCTGCCAGCTATCCTGTTGACCGGCGCGAAGTTCCCGCCGAACTTCAACTCCGCCGATGTCCGCACGATTGGGACCGGTCCCAACCCACCGAATCTCTGGGGCCACATCAAGTTCACCTTCAGCGACTGCAACAACGGCACGGTGAGCTGGCACTCCGACGTGCCCGGCTACAATGACGTCACGACGAACGACAAATCGTTTGCGATCCAGCGACTGACCCAGATTGCCGGCACGACTTGTCCACAATGATCAGCCGTCGACGCCACCTTCGCACCGGCACGGCATCACCCGTGCCGGTGCGTTCAATCGCCGATCGCGCGATTTTCTTTATCGGCGTCGCAATTCTGCTGAGTGGCGCAACCACAGCGCAGGCCGTCGAGATTGGCGCGCGCGCGCCTGCGTTTGCGCTGCCGGCGCTCGGCAGCGATGCGCACGTCAGCCTGGATCAGCTCAAGGGCAAAGTGGTCTTTGTGGATTTTTGGGCATCCTGGTGCGGACCCTGCCGGCAATCGCTGCCGCAGTATGAAAAGCTGCGTGTCGAATTGGCGCACGAGGATTTTTCGATCGTTGCGATCAATCTCGACGAAGAAGCCGCCGACGCGACCGCCTTCCTCAAGCAACACCCGGTGAACTACACCGTCCTGCGCGACCCGGCCGGCGACGTTCCCAAGGCATTCGGCCTGGTCGGCATGCCGACGTCGTATCTGATCGATCGCGATGGTATCGTGCGTGCCACGCATACCGGATTCACTCCGGAAGATATCGACAAGCTACGCGGCGAGATTCATGGGCTGCTGGGGAAGCCTGAGGATGCGAAATAGAGTCAGCGTGTACGCCATCGGCAGCCTGCTACTCGGCGTCTTGCTCCTGAACGGCTGTGCGACCACGCCGGTGCAACCATGGGAACGCGGCCGGCTTGCACGTTGGGACATGCGCTGGGATTCCGATCCATTGCAGGCGGCAATGGATTCACACACCCACTTCAGCAAGGAAGGCAGCGACGGCCACATCGGCGCGGCCGGTGGCGGCTGCGGCTGCAATTGATGGCGCCGCGACATACGTTGTCACCCTCTCTGGCCGCCCTGATGAGCGCGGCGGCGGTGCTGGCGCCGGACGCTCACGCTCACGCCCAAGCCGTGAGCGGCGAAAGCGATTCGCGCGTCAGCTACCGCTACAACGAATACGGGGAGGATGCATTTGCCGGTGCCGCCATCGGCAGCCCCGATCGCTACCGTGTGTATTCGCAGCAGTTCCAGCTCGACACACACATTGGCGGCCGCGGCGCGCTGGATGTCACCGCGACGCACGAGGTGATGAGCGGCTCCTCGCCCTGGTACGTGCTGCCGGGCGCGGACAACCGCCCGATCCAGGTGCTCAGCGGCGCGACGATCCGCGAGCATCGCAACGAAGTGCGCGCAGCCTATACGCTCGATCCGGGCACCAGCGCCAGCACGACGTTCAACGCTTCGTACTCGCAGGAACGCGACTATCACGCTACCGCGTTGGGCGTCGAGCACAGCTTTCCGCTCAACAGCGCATTGACGCTCGGCGTGGGCGGCAGTTTTTCCCACGACCTTATCGCGCCCACCGATGCGGTTCTCTACGATCGTGTGCGGCATGAGGAAAAAGACACTGTCTCCGCATTCGGCAGCCTGGCCTGGGTGATCGACAAATCGTCCGTCGTGCAAACCGGCGTGCAGTTCAATGTCGAGAACGGTTATCTGTCCGATCCCTACAAACTCGTTTCGGTCGGCGACGCGATCCTTGCCGATGCCCGGCCCGGCAGCCGTACCGAAGCGGCGTGGCTGCTGCGCTATCGACGCGCATTCACTTCCGCGGACGCGGCCCTGCATCTGGACTACCGCTACGCGCAGGATAGCTGGGGCGTCGCCGCGAACACGCTAGACGTCGGCTGGTATCAAAGCCTGCCCGGTGGCTGGCAGCTGATTCCTGCCGCACGTTATTACAGCCAACGGCAGGCGCGTTTCTACGCGCCGTTCTTCGTCGACTCCAGCGCACAGCGGTTCTTTTCCAGCGACTATCGCCTCGGTACGTTTGGCGCATTTTCCGCAAGCATGAATTTGCGCAAACGCATCGCGCACTGGGAATTGAGCGCCGGCATCGAGCGCTATCATGCAGCGACCGACTACGCACTCGACGGCGCGGACTCGGCAGTTCCCGGCGTCCTGAGCTATACCCGCGCTTTTGTCGGGCTGGATTATCTTTTCGAGTGAGTCAAAATCATCTGACCCCGCACGTTCACCGCTTCGGCTTCAGCGCGATGGGCTGTCCCTGCGAATTGCAGCTGGAAGTTATCGACCCCGAATTGGCGCGTATCGCCGCCGCGGCGGCCCAGGCGGAGGTCGAGCGTCTTGATCGCAAATACTCGCACTATCGCGACGACAGCCTGGTGGCGCGCATCGATGCCAGCGCGGATGCCGGCACGACCATCGAGGTTGACGATGAAACTGCCGATCTTCTGGATTTTTCCACAACGCTGCATGCGCAAAGCGGCGGCCGCTTCGATATCACCGCCGGCGCATTGACGAAGCTATGGGATTTGCAAAGCGCGCGGGTGCCGGGCGAAGCTGAAATCGCCTCTGCGCTTGCGCGTTGCGGCTGGCACCACGTTCTCTGGCGGCGGCCGTACCTGAAGCTGGATGTTCCAGGTATGCGCCTGGATCTGGGCGGCGTGGTCAAGGAATTTGCCGCCGATCGCGCGGCACAATGTTGCCGCGACGCCGGCATCGCGCATGGCGTAGTCGATCTCGGCGGCGATCTGGCCGTGATTGGTGCACACGCCGATGCAACGCCGTGGCTGGCGGGCATCAAGGCGCCGCGCGATATGAGTCATACGTTCGCAAAGATCGAACTGCACAGCGGCGGCCTTGCCACCAGCGGCGACTACGAGCGTGCGGTGATCGTCGACGGCCGCCGCTACTCGCATATCATCGATCCGCTTTCCGGCCATCCGGTGGAAAGTTTCGCCAGCGTCAGCGTGCTTGCTGAAAGCTGCCTTGTCGCTGGAGCCGCATCGACGCTCGGCATGTTGCTGGGCCTGGGCGCAGGCTACGTGTGGCTGCAGGGACTGGGATTGCCATTTCTGTGCATTGACGCGGATGGTGAGGCGAGTGGGACACTAGCGCAACACTGAGAAGCGAAACTTGTGCCGCGGCGGTTTTCCCGGCATCGTGCGCATATTCAAACAACTGTTTTATGCCATGACTGCGCCCGTTAACCCAAATCCGCATTTCCCCCGTTTATTTGCGCCGCTCGATCTAGGATTTGTCACCCTTCCCAATCGCGTACTGATGGGTTCAATGCACACGGGGCTGGAAGACCACGCGCGCGACTACGACAAGCTCGCCGCATATTTCGCCGAACGTGCGCGCGGCGGTGTCGGCTTGATGGTCACCGGCGGGCTAGCGCCGAATATCGCCGGTTGGCTGAAACCGTTCGCGGGCCGGTTGTCGATGCCGTGGCATGTGGCACGCCATCGCAAGGTGACCCGTGCCGTGCATGCCGATGGCGGACGCATCTGCCTGCAGATCCTGCATGCGGGCCGCTACGGCTATCAGCCGCTGTCGGTAGCGCCGTCGAAAATCAAATCGCCGATCACACCGTTTACACCGCGCGCGTTGTCGTCGCGCGGTGTGGAAAAGACCATCCGCGATTTTGTGGACTGCGCGAAACTCGCGCAGGACGCCGGTTACGATGGCGTCGAGATCATGGGCAGCGAAGGTTATCTGATCAATCAATTCATTGCCGCGCGCACCAACACGCGCACGGACGTCTGGGGCGGCAGCGCCGAGAAGCGCCAGCGTTTTCCTATCGAGATCGTGCGGCGCACACACGAAGCCGTCGGCAAGAACTTCATCATCATCTATCGCCTGTCGATGCTGGATCTGGTCGACAACGCGCAGAGCTGGGATGAAATCGTGCAATTGGCTAAAGCAATCGAAGCCGCTGGTGCGAGCATCATCAACACCGGCATCGGCTGGCACGAAGCGCGCGTGCCGACCATCGTCACCAGCGTGCCGCGCGCGGCGTTCGCGTGGGTGACACGCAAGCTCAAGGGCGAAGTCGCGATTCCCTTGATCACGACCAACCGCATCAATATGCCCGAAGTCGCCGAAAAGATTCTCGCCGACGGCGATGCTGACATGATCTCGATGGCACGCCCGCTGCTGGCCGATCCGGACTGGACGAACAAGGCCAGGGCCGGCCGCAGCAGTCGCATCAACACCTGCATCGCTTGCAACCAGGCCTGCCTGGATCACGTGTTCGAGAACAAGCACGCTACGTGTCTGGTCAATCCGCGCGCCTGCCACGAAACCGAGCTGGTAGTCACAAAATCGACAACGCGCAAAAAAATTGCCGTGGTCGGCACTGGCCCTGCGGGGCTTGCCTGCGCGACGACGCTCGCCGAACGCGGCCACGCAGTGACACTGTTCGATGCCGCGCCCGAAATCGGCGGCCAGTTCAATATGGCCAAGCGCATTCCGGGCAAGGAAGAATTTCACGAGACGCTGCGCTACTTCAGCCATCGCATCGCCGACACTGGCGTTGAGCTGAAACTCAACGCGCGCGCCACCGTCGAATCGCTGCGCGGGTTCGACAGCGTGATTCTCGCCACCGGCGTCACCCCGCGTGCGCTGCGGATTCCCGGTGCCAACCGTCCCAACGTACTGAGTTATCTCGACGTGATCCTGCTCGGCAAGCCCGTCGGCAAACGCGTTGCCATCATCGGCGCGGGCGGCATCGGCTTCGACGCAGCAGAGTTCCTCACCCAGGCCGAGCCTTCACCGACGACCGACATCGCACGCTGGTCGCACGAATGGGGCGTGGACTTAAAGTATACAAATCGCGGCGGCCTCACCAAACCCGCGCCCGAGGCTTCCGAGCGCGAAGTCTGGCTATTGCAGCGCACGCCCGGAACGCCCGGCAAGCGCCTGAACAAGACCACCGGCTGGGTGCATCGCGCCGCCTTGAAGATGAAAAACGTAAGGATGCTCGGTGGCGTGAATTACGAACGCATCGACGACGCCGGTCTGCACGTCGTCATCGACGGCAAGCCGCAAATTATAGAAGTGGATAATGTGGTCGTCTGCGCCGGCCAGGAACCGCGGCGGGAGTTACACGATGGACTCAAGGCTGCGAACGTCGATGTGCATCTGATTGGCGGTGCAGATGTGGCGGCGGAGCTCGATGCGAAGCGGGCGATTGCGCAGGGGACGAGGCTTGCAGCACAACTCTAGAAGTTTTGTTCTGATGTTACGTAGCCTGCCAGAATTCCAAAATCAAACAACTGATTCGTATACGTCTCCACCACCGCACTGAACGGCACCTGCGCCGAAGTATACAAGACAGCTTCGTGACGCAGCACGACACGCGGAATGCGCAAGGGCTCGCGCTCGATAGGCGACACGGACATCTCCCACCCCGCCGGCAATGGCGACCACAGCAGATCCGTAGACAACGTGCGGCGCTGGAAGCCGAGCGGCTGCACGACTTTGCCGAACGGCTCGT
>JANXVS010000427.1 GCA_025351555.1 Pseudomonadota bacterium
CTTGAGAGAATGTTGCGCGACGGCTGGCCAAGCTACTACCTGCTGCTGTGGATGCCGGAATATTCGGCGATGCGCCGCGTCCCCGCCTTCGGCGATTTCCTGCAACGCACGCATCTCATCAACTATTGGCGCAGCAATGGTTGGCCGAAGCAATGCCATGCCGAGGGCAACGACGCCCGCTGCGATTAACGCGCTGTCGTCAACCTGCTGTGATCAACCCGGCGTAGTTGATTCGTTGCGACTGAAGCGCGCCGCGCCACGTCCATAGAAAAGCAGCGGCGGTCACGCTGCGATGGCGCGGCCGCTCCCATGACCTGACCTTGGGCATGCTGCGCCGGCACGCGATCGCCGCTGCGACGCGCGCGGCTGCTACGAACGCAAGCCAACACCGCGATGCAGCAGGTTAAGGCAGATCGCGCCGAACACGACGACGAAGCCAAGCATGACGACGTAGGCCCAGCCGAGGTCGATGTCGGATATGCCGAGCAGGCCATAGCGGAACGCATTGACCATGTACAGGATCGGGTTCAGATGCGAGATTTCCTTCCACGGCGACGGCAATTGCGCGACGTTGTAGAACACGCCGCCCAGATACGTCAGCGGAGTCAGGATGAAGGTCGGAATGATCGCGATGTCGTCGAATTTGCTCGCGTAGATCGCGTTGATGAAACCGAGCAGGGCGAAGATCACCGCTGCGAGCAGGAAGGTGCTGAGCGTGACCAGCGGATGGTACAAGTGGATTTTGGTAAAAAATAGCGAAAGCCCGAGCACGATCACGCCGACCATCAGGCCGCGCAGCACCGCGCCGCCGACGTAGCCGGCGAGGATCGTCCAGCCCGGCATCGGCGACACCAGCATTTCCTCGACAAACCGTTGAAATTTCGCGCCGAAGAACGAACTGGTGATATTGCCGTAGGAATTCTGGATCACGCTCATCATGATCAGGCCGGGCGCGATGTATTCGATGTAGGAAACACCCGGCGCCATCTCGCCGATGCGGCGGCCGATCAGACTGCCGAAGATGACGAAGTACAGCGTCATCGTGATCGCCGGCGGCAGCAGGGTCTGGATCCAGATGCGCAGGATGCGCGTGACCTCGCGGCGCACGATGGTGCCGAGCGCGATCAGGGTACCCTCAGCGTTCATGCAACCTCCTTGTCGTTCGCATCAATCAGGCGCACAAATAATTCCTCCAGCCGGTTCGCCTTGTTGCGCATCGAGGTGACGGTAATCCCGCGTGCAGACAATGCCGCAAACAGCGAGTTCAAATCGTGCGCGCGCGACATCTCCGCTTCGATGGTGCGATCGTCGACGCGGCTGATCTTTACGCCATCGACTTGCGGCAGGTCCGCGCAGACGTCGGTGAGATCGAGCACGAAGGTTTCCACATCGAGCTTGCCGAGCAAGCTCTTCATTGCCGTGTTCACAATGATCTGGCCGTGGTCGATGATCGCGATATTGCGGCACAGCTGCTCGGCCTCCTCCAGGTAATGCGTGGTCAGGATCACCGTGGTGCCGGCAGCATTGATGCCCTGGACGAATTTCCACATCGAGCGGCGGATCTCGATATCGACACCGGCGGTCGGTTCATCCAGAATCAGCAGACGCGGCTCGTTCATCATTGCGCGCGCAATCATCAGGCGCCGCTTCATGCCGCCGGAAAGTGTGCGCGAAATCTCGAACGCCTTGTCCCATAGTCCAAGCTGCTTCAGGTATTTTTCCGCGCGCTCACCGGCAGTCTTGCGGCCGATCCCATAGAAGCCGGCCTGATTCACGCAGATCTGGAACGGCTGCTCGAACAGATTGAAATTCAGTTCCTGCGGCACCAGACCGATCATCTGCATCGCTTCGCTGCGGCGCGTGTGGATCGGCACGCCGAACACGCGCGCTTCGCCGGAGGTGGCATTGACCAGCGAGCTGATCACGCCGATCAGGGTCGATTTGCCGGCACCGTTCGGGCCGAGCAGGGCGTAGAAATCGCCCGGTTGCACGGCGAGCGAAATGCCCTTGAGCGCTTCCACGCCGTTCGGATACGTTTTACGTAGGTCAGAAACTTCGAGCGCGGGAACGGGGCTGGGACTGCTCATAGCTGCGTAAATGGGGCTGAACCAGTAGTATAGCGGCCCTTTCACCGTGCAGACTCGATATAACGTGGCCGAACACTTTCCCCTTCGTCTAGCTGCCAGCCGCATGCTGGCTCCGAGCGTGCGCCACATGGCGTTCGAGCGCGCCGATGGCCACGCGTTTGCCTTTGTGCCTGGCCAGTTCGTGCAGGTGCATTTTTCCTACCCGGATGGCAAACCCGCCAAGCGCAGCTATTCGGTCGCGACGATTGGCGACGGCGGCCCGGCCGAGCGCATCGAGATCGCGGTGTCCTACGTCGATGGCGGTGCGGCCACGGCGTTGCTGGCAAACCTGCAAGAAGGTGACACGATCGACGGCAGCGGCCCGTATGGCCGTTTCTGCCTGATGGAGGCGGACGCCAACCGGCGTTATCTGCTGGTCGCGACTGGCACCGGGGTGACGCCGTATCGATCGATGCTGCCGCAGATTGAAAAGCTCACCGCGCGCGGCGCCGAAGTGGCCTTGGTCTACGGCGCACGCAACGAAGCGGAGCTGCTATACGGCGACGAGTTCGAGGCGTTCGCGCAAGAAAATCCCCATTTTCACTTTTATGCCTGCTTCAGCCGTACGCCGCGTTCCTTGCCGCGGCCGCATGATCGCAACGGTCATGTGCAAGTGGCGTTGAGCGAGCTGCAACCCGACGCCGCGCACGACATCGCCTATCTGTGCGGCAATCCGAACATGGTCGATGAGGCGTTCGCGCAGTTAAAAGAAACGGGCCTGCCGATTCCGCATATTCGCCGCGAGAAGTACGTTTCCTCGCGCTAGCTTGCCGGGCGGATCATGTTTCGCTTATCGATCGAATCGATCTTCGTTCCCGGAAAGGATTGAACCGCGATGAACCGCAATATCCTCCGAAGTATTCTGGCGGTCGCTGTGGTCGGCTACTTTGCCTACGGTTATTTCGTCCGGGATAACCTCAGTAAACCCGGCAGTACGAGTCGCGCGGCGACGGCCGCGCCAATCCCCGCGCACGCCACGGCGTTCATACTAGGTATGCTGCAGTTTAAGGCCTGCGAGCTGGCGCAGAAGAAATCCGGTGCAACCACGGCCGCATTCTGCGCGCCGTTCAGCGTGCCGGAAAACCGCGACACGTCCAGCTCTGATCAACACAGCAACCGCCAAATCGATCTCAAGCTTGCCTTGATTCGCAGCGACGCCGAAGCCGCAGACACCGACATTGTCGTCTATCTCGCCGGCGGCCCAGGCCAGGCTGCGATTGACACCTGGCCGCAGATCGCCGGCGCGCTCGCGCCGCTGCGCAAACACCACGACATTCTTTTGCTCGATCAGCGCGGTACGGGTGGTTCGCATCCACTGAGTTGCGACTCGGTCAAGGGTGCCGACCAGGACCGCTTTGATCTGGATGCGATCCGCGCCCATGTGCGCGAATGTTTGGCCAAGGTGGAAAAGACGGCCGACCCGCGCGCGTACACGACGACCAATGCGGTTGAGGATCTGGAAGCGGTGCGGCAGGCGCTCGGTGCGCCGTCGTTCGATCTCATCGGCGTTTCTTACGGCACGCGCGTGGCGCAGCAATACGCGATGCACCATCCCGACGCGATCCGCAGCGTCGTGCTCGACAGCGTGGCGCCGAACGAGCTGGCACTCGGCGAAGACTTTGCGGTCAATCTGGAAAATGCGCTGAAAGCGCAATTCGTACTTTGTACGCAAAATCCACAATGCAACAACACATTCGGCGATCCGTATGCCAATCTGCAAAAACTGCGTGACACCCTGCGCGCAACCCCGCAGGACTATGATTTCCGCGACCCGGCCACCTTTGCGCCGGCGCACAAACGGCTGAACGAGCACACTCTTGCCGGTCTCGTGCGACTGTTCGCGTATACGCCGGAATCCGCCGCGCTGCTGCCGTTGTCGATCGCAGAAGCACTGAAGGGCAACTACGCGCCGCTGGCGGGACAAAACGAATTGCTGACCGGTGAT
>JANXVS010000453.1 GCA_025351555.1 Pseudomonadota bacterium
GCAGGCCAGCAACAGACCCGCGATAGCGTTCGGCACCGAATCAGAAAAGCGTTTGCGCGATCGAGAATTCATCGGGCGGTCCCCCTTTTGCGGTGTGGCAGTTACCAAGGAAAAAAACGGAGCCCGCACGCGCGGGCTCCAATCGATCTATTCATTCCGCTATGCCTTTCGGCAGCGTCGCTTAGTCGTCATCGTCGTCGTGTTCGTGATCGTCACGATCGTGTCGGTCGCGATCGTGCCGATAGTGCGCTCTCACGTACTCGTTGCGTTCGTACGGATGCTCGGTATCCAACTCGATCGCGACGCCACCGCCGCGGACGTAAGCTCGGGCTTCGCTCGGCAATACGGTACCCGATTGCCAAGTGCCATTGGCCATCCAATAGTAAGTCTTGCGCTCAGGCGCGAAATAGATGTCGTGATCGCCGTAGTAGACATACTTGTACTTGGTGGTCGTCGTCGTCGTGGTCGTCGTCGCGCCATCGGCATGGGTCGTGTGTTCGGTGGTGGTCGTCTGCTGCGTTGCCGGGCCGCCGTTCTTGTAGTGCGTTACCACATAGTCGTTGCGCTCGTACGGCTTCATGGTATCCAGCTCGATATCGATGCCGCCCGCAGAAATGTAGCGCTGGTTTTCCGGTGACAGAGTCGCGCCGGACCGCCAAGTGCCGTTGTCCATCCAGTAATAGGTCTTGCGCTCGGGCGAGAAATAAATGTCGTGGTCGCGATAGTAGGTGTAGTGATGATTGCCCTTGGTGACCGTCACGATCGTCTCTTCAGCCAGCGCAGGCAACGCGGCAGAGATCGCGATCGCCAGGGCGGCGAGCTTGATGATGTGCTTACGATGGATACTCATGGAGTCCTCCTTGAATCGCCTGAGGCGAGGGTTCAATGTCATGTAATCATTTGCAGAATACCGAAGATGACGTGCGCGGGATGCTATAGCGCACCACTCCAAGGCAGACACTACGCTCTGGCGATGAACGCAAAATAAATTACCCCCCGGCAACCCTGTACGGAATTTCGCCGACGGTTTCGGGTACTAGGGCCTGCTCACACAACTCCGCGTAGTCGCGCGATCACCGATCAATCGTGCTGGATTTCCCTCAGGAGTTCACGCGGAACGCGTGGCAATGCTTTTTTCCACACGTATAAAATGTTCCAGCATCTCGGTGTAGATGCGGTCGGTCTTTTCGTGCAGGTGCGCGACTTCAAGTTCGGCCTTGATGTTGACCACGTACTCGATGTCCGAGCGCACGCGGTCCTTTTCCGCCTGGCGATTCTGGCTGATCAGGACGAAGCACGATAGAAATATGGCTTCGAGCGACACGATCATGGTCAACAGGCCGAACGGGTAGGGATCAAACTGCGGGACTCCGAGCGGCAGGGTATTGAGCGCGATCCAGATCACGAACCAGATCGCGTTGAGCAGTAGGAACGACATGCTGCCGCTGAACCACGAGATCCAGTCGGCAATGCGCTGCAAGGCGCTGATTTTTTCTTCGGCCTCTTCGTTCGCGTTGCGCGAGACGCGCGTGCGCAGCAACTCGTCGGCCTTGCGCGTCATGTGGCCCATGGCGGCCAGGAGGCGCAACGCGGCGTTCGGGCTCTTCTGGAACAGCAGGAGCAGATCGTCGCGGTCCAGTTCCAGCAGTTCAGTGTCGGCCAGTGCGAGCGCGGTCGCCGTGCGCGGGCCGCGATCGAGCAATGCCAGTTCGCCGAATACCTCGCCGACGTCCGCGATTGCCAGAAGAATTTTCTGTCCGGCGGTATCCTTGATGAAAAGCTCCACCTCGCCGGATTTGACGACGTACAGCGACTCGCCCGGTTCCCCGGTCTGGAACAACGTCTCGCCAGCAGCCAGTTGGCGGAAATCGATGAATTCGGCCAGTCGCGCGCGATCGTCTTCGCTGACGTGCTCGAACAGTTCGACGTCAGCAAGAAGTTCGGGTTTGCACGCCATTGGAATTCTCCCAAAATCCGCGCGAGTTTACGCTGGTTCAATCCTGGAAATAGCGGGTTGGATCGACTTTGTTTAGATCAGCTTCGTCGTGCCGACGCCACCGGTACATGCCATACCGCATATTTCGGTGGCGTTTCGATGTCGCTGATCATTGAGTCGAAATCCGCGCGCACCTCGGCCGGATCGCGACCGCTCGCCTGCGCCAGCGGTTCAACGTAACCATCGCGCCAGGCGCGCAGGATGCCGGCGAAAATATCGCGCGGGACTCGCAGCGTGTCGACGATGACATAGTCCATCGCGATGTCGGAGTAGCCGCGTTGCTCCAGCAGTGGTGGCGTGTGCCGACCAATGCGCCCGTCGCAGCCGATGCTTTCGAGAAAGACCAGGGCGTTTTCGATCCAGAACCGGTCCGGATCGCGCTTGCCGCGTGGCATGCGCAACATGGCGTAGTCTTCCGACAGCAGATGCAGCCAGCCGCCGGGTTTGAGCACGCG
>JANXVS010000466.1 GCA_025351555.1 Pseudomonadota bacterium
CGCACCTGCAAATTGATTCAGGTCAATGTCATGACGAATATTGGGCGTAGAATAGAGATCAAATGATCTATGTCCGTTTCATTGCAATTCGCGCGGCTCATGGATCCGAACGAAGCGCTACTAGACAGCGGTTTATTTTTACCCATTTATCGCTAGGGATACTCTGAAAAACCCCGCGCCTGTGGTATAATTGTGTAAATATCCACAGCCGAGGTACTTGGCGATGAATCAGCTTACTTTCGGTGACAGCGAGTACGGCGTCAAGCGCAAACAGACGCGTCGCGAGCTGTTCCTGGCCGAGATGGAGAAGGTGGTGCCGTGGGATGCACTTCTGGCCCTGATCGCACCAGTGTATCCGAAAGGGGGTAATGGTCGGCCACCGTATCCGTTGCAGACGATGCTGCGCATTCACCTGATGCAGAACTGGTTCGGCTACAGCGATCCGGCGATGGAAGAAGCGCTTTATGAAGTGACGCCGGTACGCAAGTTCGCAGGTCTGTCCTTGACCCAGGCGCTGCCTGACGAGACGACGATCTTGAACTTCCGGCGGCGGCTGGAAGTAAACGAGCTGGCGCCCAAGCTGCTGGCGACGGTGAATGCACATCTGGGCCAGCGTGGGCTGTTGCTGCGTTCAGGCACGATCGTGGATGCGACGATCATTCACGCGCCTAGTTCGACCAAGAACCAAGACAAGGCACGCGATCCGGAAATGCACCAGACCAAGAAGGGCAACCAATACTACTTCGGCATGAAGGCGCACATTGGTGTGGATGCCGAGGGCGGCCTGGTGCACACGGTGACGACGACGGCCGCCAACGCGGCCGATGTCACCCAAGCGGCCAACCTGCTGCACGGTGAGGAGCAATGGGTGTTCGGTGATGCGGGCTATACCGGAGTGGATAAGCGCCAGGAGCCTGCCGAACGCCAAGTGACATGGCACATTGCCCAGAAGCGCAGCAAGGTCCAGGCAATTGCCGACGCCAAGCTCAAGCGGATGGTCACGAAGCTGGAGCGGCACAAGGCCAGTATCCGGGCGCGGGTGGAACACCCGTTCCGGGTGATCAAGCGGCAGTTCGGCTACGTCAAGGTGCGATTCCGGGGATTGGCGAAGAACACGGCCCAGATCATTACCTTGTTTGCGCTGTCGAACCTGTGGATGGCGCGACACAAGCTGCTGGCAATGACAGGACAATTGCGTCCGTAGTACGCCAAATGAGAGGCCAAAGGGCCCGAAAGGGCCGAAAAACGGTCTTGTTCGAACGACACGCACTGAAAATCATGTATACCACTTCACAAGTGGATACTCTTTGGCAATGGCACAGCCCTCATGCTCAAACGTGCCGTTGTTCAGACCATCCTTAGGGGAATTTCCGATGACGATGCGCAACGCTCAGGCGTTCGAGTCTACTTTTGTCCCGTGCGTCGGCATGATGCTAGTTTGTCTTGCGCTGGCTGCCTGCAGCACGTCGCCGCAAACGAAAACCCAGCCGTCTATCGTCGCAACCCCGAGCGATTCCGTGAGTTCTGCCTCAACGGCAAGTCGAACTTCGATACCACCCGCCACCTCACCGGCGCCGGCTGCCGCGCCGCAGGATTCACCCCAATCACCGAATCCACCGTCCGCGCCAATGCCGGCGCAATCGGCTCCGCCAGCAGCCGGCATCGATACAGCGAAACCGCCTGTGAAGGACCGCTCGCCGGTCGGGACTGGAACGAACAAGACCGAAATGTCGAGTGCCAAGAAGCATCCAGAGGTTGCCGCGCCACAAACCAAGCAGGCGGGAAAGGCCAACGAAAAGGCAAAGCCTGTCGCTTCGGCCCCGGTTGTGGGAAGCAGTCTCGCCGGCCACATCGATCTCGTGGCCGGTGCCGATCAACCGCTCGCCGCTGACGAGATGATGGAGACAGCAATCTATTTCGTTCCCAATGCCGGCGCGCCGCACCCGAAGCCCGGTCAATTCAACATCTACACACGCGAGAAACGATTCGATCCTTCGACTCTGGTGATACCCGTCGGCAGTACCGTGTCGTTTCCGAACAAGGATCAGATCCTGCACAACGTTTTTTCGATCACGACCGGTGCGACTTTCGATCTGGGCCTGTACGGCGAGGGAGGTAGCGCCGACTACACATTCAAAACACCTGGCCTTGCGTTGATCAATTGCAACGTGCATCAGGCGATGCAGGCGAATGTCCTCGTCCTGGACACGCCTTATTTCACGCATCCGGACAAAGATGGCAAATTTCGGCTCAATGTTCCCGCAGGCCCCGGAAAACTGATGCTGTGGCATCCGCGTGCGGCGATCCAGTCGAGCGCGATCGCGGGCCCGGTGACTGAGCCTCTGACACTGCACCTGGTTCTTACCAAGCCACGCGTGGTTCAGCATCTGAACAAAGAACACAAAGTCTATTGATACAACGCTGAACGATCACGGGCTTACGATGATTGCGAAACCTAAACTTCTGATTTTTTTCCTAGTCACCGCGATCGCTGTTCTGATCGCGGCTGCCGCTTGGAGTATCGTGTTGTGGCAGCACCGCGCCATCGATCGCCAGGCCAACACGCATGCTCTGGATACGGCCCAGTCCATCCACAAATACGTGCAGGAACAACGCGTCGCTCATTTGGAGGAAGCATCAAGGACGATTGCCACCAATCCCAACTTCGTCAGTTACATCACGCAAGCTCTGGCCACAAACGACGTGCATGGGGCGACCGACGTCGCCTCGATTCGCGACTTGCTGGATGAACGGCGGCACGATGCCGGGCTGGATGCAGCGGTGATCCTTGACGCCAGCGGCAAAGCGGTGGCAAGCGTTGGCGATACTTTATATTCCGAGCGCGATTGGTCCGGCATTGCCGTGGTAGCGCAGGTCAAGAAGAATCCGACGCAAGCCTCGGCGATCCTCAACGACGATAAACGCGCATTCTTGGTCACCGCGACGCCGCTGATGCGCGGCACGGAAATCGAGGCGCTGTTGCTGACTGGCGCGCGGATCGACGAGGTGGCGGTCAAGAGTCTCGGACAGATCGGCCAGTCGGATCTGGCGCTGATCGCATTTGGACCTGCCTCATCCAGCATCATCGCCTCCACACTTGACGCGCAAGATGCTCAGCAATTTGCGACCTTGGCGGCTACCTCGCAGACGCAGTGGCAAGATCACATCGCTTCGGCGACCGGCTCGGAGCCTTTCACAGTCGATGTCTCGGGGCGCTCGTGGTCGGCGCGGCTGGCGCCGCTGCATCGTTCCTCGCAAAAGGTGTTCCTGATGGCGCTGGTTCCTCCGGCGCGAGGAGATGCCGTTTTTCGAGCCCTTGCGACGCCCGTTTTGGCCGGCGCAGTCGCTGCCATCTTGCTGCTAACGATCTTTGCGTTGTGGCTATGGCGCCGTGTTTTGCGGCCGCTGACTGTCATGGACGAATTCGCCGCCAGAGCGATGCGCGGAGACCATGCGCTGCAGTTGAGACTAGCGGGAACCGGTCCCATCCAGCGCATCGCCAGCGCCTTCAATCAGATATTGAAAGAGTTGGCGCGCTATCGCGTCGCGCCCGGCAATCCGCTGCGGCGTGCGACCGATCGGCGCTAGGCAGCAGCTATTTGGCACGGCATGTCGACCCAGAAAAGGCAATGAAATGACATTGATCAGTCTGTATCGCAACTTGATTCTGATGGTACTTGTTGCTGCGCCAGCCATGCATGTGTTCGCCGCCGACGATACGAGTCAGACACCCAGCGGTGAGATCATGACTATCGGCACGACGACCGTGCCGGTGCCTGAGAATGATTCGACTGGCGGCGACAAACTGCTCCTGACCGGCGGCGTCACTCAGCTGGAAGGCGCTGCCGGCGGCGGCCTGACTCCGTGGGCCGTCATCGGCGGCTACGGCACCCGCGACCAGATCGGTGCGAACGCCTACTACACGCGAGTCGGTACTCAGGACTATCAACTCAATACCGCGGGAGTGCTGGTCGGTCTCTACGACCGCATGGAATTCTCACTGGCGCAACAGCGCTTCGACACGCAGGACGTTGGGGCAGCATTGGGACTGGGACGCGGTTTCACCTTTCGCCAGAATATTTTCGGTATCAAGCTCAAGGTCGCTGGCGACGTCGTGCTGGATCAGGATAGCTGGATGCCGCAGGTCGCAGTCGGCCTGCAATACAAGAAAAACGACCAGGGGCCGATCCTGCACGCCCTTGGCGCGCGGGACGATAGCGGAACTGACTTCTACGTCAGCGCGACCAAACTTTACCTCGGCCAGAATCTGCTGCTCGACGCCACACTGCGTTTTACCACGGCCAACCAGATCGGCATTCTAGGCTTCGGCGGAGACAGAAACGACAGTTACAAGGCCCAGTTCGAGGGCTCGGCGGCGTATCTGCTCAGGCGCAACCTGG
>JANXVS010000518.1 GCA_025351555.1 Pseudomonadota bacterium
TCTTTTTCTTCAACCCTTTACTGCCATCAGCTAACCTCGCTGAGGCTTAAGTAAGTGCCATTGCTTCTAGCCCGTCATTCCAGCGAAAGCTGGGTTTTCATCAGCGGTATTTTTCCGGTGCCGGGTTGACATGCCCACACCCCTTGCAAGTACGCGCATCCACCGATCGATAAAAGCGCTCGAACACCGCAGGAAAATCAGTCTCAATATTGCCAAGGATAAAAAAATCCTCATACAACTTGTGATTGCAGCGTTCGCAAAACCACATCAGACCGTCTTTCTCATGCACCAGACGCTTGCGCTCGATCACCAGTCCGATGGAATCGGCCATGCGCTGCGGCGAGTGCGGTATGCGCGGCGGCAGGTAGAAGATTTCGCCGGCGCGGATGGGAATGTCGCGGGCCTTGCCGTCTTGCTGGACCTTCAACACCATTTCGCCTTCGACCTGGTAAAAGAATTCCGGGCCTTCGTCCCAGTGATAATCGGTGCGCGCGTTCGGGCCGCCGACGATCATGATGATGAAATCGCCGTCGACGATGCATTTGTTGCCGACCGGCGGCTTGAGCAGGTGGCGATGCTCATTTATCCACTTGTGGAAATCAATCGGCGCGAGCATCTCAGCGACCTTCCGGAAGTGCTGCCACGCATTTGAGCTCAATCGCGATCGGCGTCGGCAGGGCGGTGATGCCGAGCGTGGTGCGGCAGGGTTGCGCGGCGCTGAAGTATTCGGCGTAGACGCGATTGTACGCGGCAAAGTCGTGAGCCATGTCGGTAAGGAACACTGTCACGTCGACGAGATTTTCCCAGCGTGCTCCGCTGGCTTCAAGAATGGTACGTACGTTCGCGAATACGGCGCGACACTGCGCATCAATGTCGTAGCTGAGCAAGCGATCATCAACGTCGTATACATTGCCGATGATTGCGTCGGTGGACGGATCGCGCGGGCCGACGCCGGACAGGAACAGGAGGTTGCCGACGCGGCGTGCGTGCGGGTAAGCACCCACCGGTTTCGGCGCCTGAGTGGCGCGGATGATGTCGCTCATGGCTTCGCCGCTGCGGTGGCCGCAACGTTAATATCGCGTGCGAACAAGGGGTGGTTATCGCGATCGGTCGCGGTCAGCCGATAACTGCCCGGGCGCAGGAACAACCGGCTCTGCGCTTCGCCGTGGCCGAAGGTCATGCGCTGGTCGGCCGAGGCTTTGCGGTCAATGATGTCGAGTACCGTACGGTCTGCCGCAACCGCATCCTCGCCTTCGCCGGCATAACGGGCTTCGATCATGCAGGGGAACTTCCCGCGACACAGTTCGCTTGATACGGCGTAATCCACGCGCAATCCGTCGAGCTTGAGCCAGTCGGGGCGATACTTGACGTCCTCGGCCTGCGGAAAGACTACGCTCATGTCGTATTGCCCGGGTTTCAAGGCCCATGGTTTGCCGTCGCTGCCGACGAACACGATCGGTTGTCGCGGGTGTTGCGCCTGCATTACGGCAAGATAAAACGGATGGTCCTGATCCGGCCGCGCGTGCTGGATCATCATGGTTTGTTCGATCGCGAGCGGGTCGATGCCGCTGATCTTGCGGAAAAATTCCCCCATGCTGCTGCCGCCCAGGTATTTTCCGGTTTTTTGCACATGCGCAAATCCGGCATTGACCACAAGGCGCGCTTCGGGGTCCTTCTTGAATACCTGCGAATAAAGGCTTTCGGCGCCAGCGCGCTCGCGCAGATCGCCCACGCCGGCAGCTTCGACATCGTAGGCAATGACCTTGAAGCCGAGCTTGAGCGCGGTGCGTACCATTTCACCATACAGCGGTTCGTTGACATAGAAGCCGCTCTTGGGCGTGGGATAGCCGCGTTTTTGCAGGCCGTGGTCGGTGTCGTACAGAGTTTCAGCGGCGAAATAGTTGAACCCCTGCTCGTGCAGCGCAGTCAACAGTTCGATCGTCAGCGTACGCGTGATCGGCGCGCTGTGCGCCTCGTTGAAGAACACTGCTTTTCGATCTTTGGCCATTTCAAGGATGACCTCGGTGGCCGGTCGCGCGCGGTAATCGCCGGCAAGCGGCGACGCGCCATCGTCGCCCTGCGGCGGCTGCGCGATCGAGAAACTGGCACGCGCGCCGTCGTAGTCGCCGATCCATGTCTGAAACCAGGACAGATACTGGCCGAAGATCACCTGGAACGCGCGTTCGTGATTGGCGTCGTAATTGTCCTGCATGTGCCCATATTGCCCCAGCAGGCTGGGGAATTTTTGCGCGTCGCGCATGATGCGGTCGGACTTGTCAGCGGCTTGCAATTGCAGACGTCGCCATTCCGATGGCGACATCTCGCTGGAGCTGGGTGTTGAATTGGTATTGGCCTCGGCGAGGGCAACAGCGATTCCCGGGCCCGCACTCACGGCGATCAGGGCGTACAAGATGGCAATCGCTGTCCGCTGTGGCATTGCGTTTCTCCTTACGCTCGTGGTCATGATTGCCATGATCGATGTTTCCTTGGCAAATACCAGTTACTTAGGTCATGTCGCCAAGGCTGCCAATGCACGCTGATAACGGTCCGCGAGCATGCTGCGCCCGGTCACGTCCAGACCCAGATCGCGCACGCGGCCGTCGCCCAGACCGTAGACCCAGCCGTGCACTGCCAGTGCCTGCCCGCGATCCCATGCATCTTCCACCACGGTGGTCTGGCAGACATTGAGCGCCTGCTCGATCACGTTCAGCTCGCACAGACGGGCTTCACGTTGCGACTCCATGTCGAGTCCCGCCAGCATAGACGCATGCTTCTGCGCGACATCGGCGACGTGACGCAACCAGTTGTCGACCAGCCCCAGGCGCACGCCGCTGAGCGCGGCATGCACGCCGCCGCAGCCGTAGTGTCCCACCACCATGATGTGCTCGACTTTGAGCACATCGACCGCGAACTGCATCACTGACAGGCAGTTCAGATCGGCATGCACGACCACGTTGGCGACATTGCGGTGCACGAAGATTTCGCCGGGCGCCACATCGACGATCTGATTTGCCGGTACGCGCGAGTCGGAACAGCCGATCCACAGATACTTCGGCGCCTGCTGCTGCGACAACTGGGTGAAGAATTGCGGGTCCTGCTCACGGACGCGGTTGGCCCAGGCTTGGTTGCGCTTCAGCAGGTCGTTTGGTGCGGTCATCGCGTCAATCCAATTGTATACATATGTTTTTCGGTTCAGTGAAGAAGCGCAGCGCCTCGACGCCGCCCTCGCGGCCGACGCCGGAGTTTTTCACGCCACCGAACGGCGTGCGTAGATCGCGGCGCATCCAGCAGTTGATCCAGACGATACCCGATTCCAGCCGTGCGGCCACGCGGTGCGCACGCGACAGCTGCGTTGTCCATACTGACGCAGCCAGGCCGTATTGCGTCGCATTCGCCATCGCTACGGCGTCATCGTCGTCATCAAACGGAATCAGCGTGACCACCGGGCCGAAGATTTCTTCCTGATTCGTGCGACAGTGTAGACCAAGACCTTCAATCACCGTCGGTGCGATGAACCAACCGCCGGCGCAGCGCCCATCGAGCTTCACCACGTCGCCGCCGCAAAGAATCTTCCCGCCTTC
>JANXVS010000567.1 GCA_025351555.1 Pseudomonadota bacterium
CTGGTCATCAAGGGCGACAAGATCAAGGTATTCGCCGAGCGTGATCCGGCCAAGCTGCCGTGGGGTTCGCTCGGCGTTGATGTCGTGCTCGAATGCACCGGCCTGTTCACGTCCAAAGCCAAGGCCGGCGCGCATATCCACGGTGGCGCGAGGAAGGTGATCATCTCGTCGCCGGGTGAGAAAGATGTCGACGGCACCTTTGTCTACGGCGTCAACGACGACACGCTGACGGCGAAACACGAAGTGATCTCCAATGCCTCGTGCACCACGAATTGTCTCGCGCCGCTGGCCAAGGTGCTGCACGAAAAGATCGGCATCGTGCATGGCCTCATGACCACGATTCACGCCTACACCAACGATCAAGTGCTGACCGACGTGTTCCACAAGGACCTGCGTCGCGCCCGCAGCGCCACGATGAGCCAGATTCCGACCAAGACCGGCGCCGCGGCTGCGGTGGGTCTGGTGCTGCCGGAACTCAACGGCAAGTTGGACGGCTTTGCCATGCGCGTGCCGACGATCAATGTATCGGTCGTGGATCTGGTGTTCCAGGCGGCGCGTGCAACCACACACGCCGAAATCGATGAGGCGGTGAAGCAGGCCAGCGAAGGCAGGCTCCGGGGCATTCTCGGCATGAACACCAAACCGCTGGTTTCGGTCGACTTCAACCACAACCCGCTGTCGTCGATTTACGACTCGACGCAGACGCGTGTCATGAACGGCACCTTGGTGAAGGTGCTGGCCTGGTATGACAACGAGTGGGGTTTTTCCAACCGCATGCTGGATATTACGTTGGCGATGATGGCGGCGAAATGACTTCAGGATGAAGTCATCCCGGCCGTACATGGATGTACTGTTGCGCCGGGATCACGCCGCCAGCCGCGGTATCTCGCGTAATTTTCGGTTGGCGTTGTCCTGCGCCACGTCCAGATCGTAGCGGGCTTGCAGGTTAAGCCAATAGCCCGCGCTTTGTCCCAGCGCGCGTTCAAGGCGTAGAGCCAGATCGGCCGATACCGGTCGCTGCCCACGCAGAACCAGGGACACGCGCATCGGCGACACATCGATATGCTTGGCCAATCGGTATGCGGTGATATTCAGTTCATCCAGCAGTTCGCGCAGATAAGCGCCGGGGTGAATGGGGGGGATTTTCTTGGCCATCGATATTCCTCGAATCAGTGATAGTCGACGATCTCGACATTGGCGGCGCCATCGCCGTGCCATACGAAGCAAACGCGCCACTGATCGTTGATGCGAATGCTGTATTGACCCTTGCGTCGACCTTTCAGCGCTTCGAGCCGATTGCTGGGCGGCAGGCGCAAATCGTCGAGGTGCAATGCCGCGGCGAGCTGATTCAGGCGCATGAATGCGCGCACCTGGAGCGCAGGCGGGAAGCGCCGCGTCGACTCGCGGCGGAAGATCTTTTCCGTATCCCGGCACTTGAAGCTCGTGATCACCGGCACATATTAAACTTTTTGTTTAATATCGGTCAAGCGCATGTGGCGGAGCACAGGCCGTGGTTAATGCGGCTCTTTCTCCGATTGCAACGTCTCCAGCAGCGCGATCTGCAAGCGCGAGTGCAGTTTGACCATGGTGCGCCAGAGCAGGGCCAGGATCAGCGCGCCCATCCCCAGCATCGCCACCAGCAACTCCGCCGGTGGCAGGATGCTCGAACTGAGCGCACAGACCAGCAGCAACATGGCCGCGATCGATACCGCCGGCAGCACTTCGGCGACGATACGGCGTACGCGTTCGGTGTGGCGCCCGGCATGCACGCCGACTTCGGCGAGCATCATCGCCAGCGCCTTGAGCTTGCGGTAGGCCGCGATCAGGAACGGTAATGACAGCAACAGCGCCGCGCCCCAGATCGCGGCGTTGCCGATGTGCGGATTCGGCAGCCAGGCACGCAGATCCAGTCCGCGCGCGCTGGCCAGATACGCGCCACCGCCGAAGATGGCCGCGACCAAGCAGAAATTGACGAAGGTCTGCAACAGGATGCGCCGCACCATCGCGGCGATCACGGCGCGATCGCCCTCGAAGCGCAGGCTTTGCAGCCATTCGGTATACAAAACCAGAATGCGGCGCAATCCATAAGGCAGCGCCACCCGCATGCGCCGCGCGAGCGGGTCGGCGGCGCGGATCAGGTACGGCGTAAACAGGGTGGTGATCGCCGACACCGCGACCGCGATCGGATAGAGAAAGTCGCTGGTAACTTTCAATGTTGTGCCGAGCGTGGCGATGATGAACGAGAACTCGCCGATCTGGGCCAGGCTCATGCCCACGCGCAACGCGCTACGGCCGCTCTGGCCCGCAGCGAACGCGCCCGCTGTGCGTGCCAGCACCTTGCCGACAACCAGCACCAGGGTCACCACGGCGATCGGCAAGGCGTAGTCGAGCAACACGCGCGGATCCAGCAACAGGCCGATGGCGACGAAGAAGATGGCGCTGAACATGTCGCGCACCGGCGCAATGACGCGCTCGATGCGTTTCAGGCAGGCGGCCTCGGCCACGATCACGCCGATCACGAACGCGCCGAGTGCAATGCTATAGCCGAGCCGCGCGACCAGCAGGCAGAAGCCGAACAAGAGGCCAAGCACCGCGACCAGCAGCATCTCGTTGCTGTTGAAGCGGGCGACGAAATCGAGCAGACGTGGAACGCTGAGGATGCCGATCACCAGCGACGCAACCAGGAACACGGTCAGCATCGCCAGCGTGTGCAGCACAGCACCCGCATCGACCTGGCCGGTGACGGCGATTCCCGACAACAGCGCGATCATGCCGATCGCGAGCACATCCTCGACGATCAAAATTGCAAAAACCACTTGGGCGAAATGCTCCCGCTTCAAGCCGAGCTCATCAAGCGCCTTGATCGTGATCGTGGTTGA
>JANXVS010000568.1 GCA_025351555.1 Pseudomonadota bacterium
TAAAACTCCGCAACGAATTCCGCGAGCCGCCGCGCCGCGATCGCCTCGCGCAACCCGCGCATCAAGTCCTGGTAATAGTGCAAATTGTGTATCGTCGCCAGCATCGGCCCAAGCATCTCGCCGCATTTGTCCAGATGCCGCAGGTAGGCGCGGCTGAAGCGCGACGCACAGGTGTAACAGGCGCAGGTTTCATCAATCGGGCGTGTATCGCGTTCGTACTGCGCGTTGCGGATGCGCAGCACGCCGTGACGGGTGAAGATATGCGCGTTGCGCGCATTACGGGTCGGCATCACGCAATCGAACATGTCGATGCCTCGACGAACGGCTTCGACAATATCCTCTGGCCGTCCCACACCCATCAGATAGCGCGGACGATCCGGCGGCAACAGCGGCACGGTTTCCTCCAGCGTGCGGTTGCGCTCGGCTTCCGGTTCGCCTACGGCGAGACCACCGACCGCGTAGCCGTCGAAGCCGATATCAATCAGCGCCTGCGCGGATACTTTGCGCAATTGTGGAAAAGTACCGCCCTGCACGATACCGAACAGCGAATTGGGATTGTTCAGATCATCGAACGCCCGACGCGAGCGTTCGGCCCAGCGCAGACTCAATTCCATCGAATCGCGCGCTTGGCTTTCGGTCGCCGGATACGGTGTGCATTCATCGAAAATCATCGCGATATCCGAATCGAGCACGCGCTGGATACGCATGGATTCCTCCGGCGACAGGAACACGCGCGAGCCATCCACCGGCGAGGCAAAACTGACGCCCTCCTCCGTGATCTTGCGCCGCTCGGCCAGCGAGAACACCTGAAAGCCGCCGGAATCGGTGAGGATGGGTTTGTCCCAACCAATGAACCTGTGCAGACCGCCGAACTCGCCAATCACATCCAGACCGGGCCGAAGATACAAGTGGAAAGTGTTGCCCAGGATAATTTCTGCGCCGGTTTCCCCGATTGACCGCGGCGTCATCGCCTTGACCGAGCCGTACGTGCCCACCGGCATGAAAGCCGGCGTTTCGATGGTGCCGCGCGCGAACGTGATGCGCCCGCGGCGCGCGGCACCGTCAGTGGCGTGCAGGTCGAATTGCAACACGCTCATCGCGCCGACTCGTACAGGTATTTCTGGAAACCGACGAACAGCGCGCGGATGCTCTCGGCCGGCCCCAGTTCAGAAGTCGCGTCGGCAATCGCGCGATATTTCAGGTGCAGCAGCGGCGGCAGCTTGTCCTGGTCGAGTTCGTCGACGCCCTGACGCACGTACTGCGCGAGCACGAAGTCGACGAAGACCTGCTGCTTGTAATCGAGTTCCGGCAGGAACGCGCGCTTGACGTTGCCGGCGCGCTGCTCGCGGCTCAGCGGATCGCGCGCGTACGCTACGTAGGCCAGCACGTCGAACAGGTCGCTGCGCTCGGCGTCGATGATGCGCTGCATCTCGGCGAGCTGGTCGCGACCGAAACCCTGCTCGGCCAGCGCAGCAAGCAGCGCCTTGCGCATGGCCGGATCGCTCCACAGCCGGCGCAATTCGTCCTCATCGCGGAAGAACTCCGGCAGCTTGCCGAACAGCGCCTGCATGAACTGCTGCGCCGACATCGGCGTGCCGTCCGGGTGCCAGAAGCTCGTCGCGGCCATGTGCTGGATGGTGCGCGCCTTCCCGTCGGCCAGTTCCACGCGGATGCGCGTGCGCGGTTCGCGCGCGTCGCGCGGTTCGGCCGGCGTGCGTTCCGCGCGCGCCACGACGGGACGAGGCCCCGGCTCCAACGGTTCGCCATCCCACTCCGGATCGCTGAAATGCTGGTGCGCGCGCACGAAGTCGTAGATCGTGAAGTAATCCTTGCCGTCGTACAGGCGCGTGCCGCGGCCGATGATCTGCTTGAACTCGATCATCGAATCGACGGCGCGCAACAGCACAATGTTGCGCACATTGCGCGCGTCCACGCCGGTGGAAAGTTTCTGCGACGTGGTCAGGATGGTCGGGATCGTCTTCTCGTTGTCCTGGAAATCGCGCAGATGCTGATCGCCGAGCGCGCCGTCTTCCGCAGTGACGCGCTGGCAGTAGTTCGGGTCGATGCTCGCTTTGACCTGATTGATCAGGTCGCGGATCAGCAGCGCGTGTGCCTGCGTCGCGCAGAACACCAGCGTCTTTTCGCGCTGGTCGATCTGACCCATCAAGATTTCCACGCGCTTGCGCTCGCGCGCGTCGATCTCGATGCTGCGGTTGAAATCCTTTTCCTCGTAGCGTCGGCCCGCTTCGATCTCGCCCTCTCGAGCTCTGACGGTTACGTGTTTGCGATGCACGACGCAAACGGGGCTCAAGTCTCGAATTTGGACGCT
>JANXVS010000497.1 GCA_025351555.1 Pseudomonadota bacterium
CGGCGTTTACAGCTATGTCGTCACCGCACACGCCACCGACCGCCAAGGCAACCCGATCTTGCCGAATACGCCGATCCGCTTCGGCGAGATCGACGCACCGGTTAATGACAACGACGGCACCTTCGAGATCTTCGGCGTCGCCGGCAATCCGCAGGAAGGCGGCACGTTGTTCACCGCGACCGACGGCGCGTTCACCACGGCCGGTGGCGGCGCAGGACCGGGCGATACCCTGCTCGTGTTTGGCAAGGACGTCTTGGGCCATCCGGTCTTGGATGGCAATGCGGACTTGGAAAGCGCCGCCAAGGTGGCGTCGATCCAAAACGGGCAAACGCTGCACGTGCAAAACCCGTTCAACTGGAACGACACCACAGGTAACAGTGTCGATTACGGCCCGGTGCTGCCATACATCATTGGCCGTGCGCAGATCGGCAACATCAGTTCGCCCTCGCCGGTATTGACGAACAACGTGGGTGATGCAACGACGACCCTGAACTATCCAGCGTCGCGGCTAGGTCACATCACGGCAATCTGGGCACAAGGCGACGGTGTCAACACTGCCACGCACCCCGGCAGCACCGACTTGGTGACGGATATTGAGATTGCAGCGTTCTACGGCGTAGCGCCGGCGACGATCGTGATCAGCCCGAATCCGATTCCGGGCAATATCACGATCCCGGTGCAGGTGTGCATCAAAGATGCACTGGGCAGCCCACTCTCGGGTGTCGTGTTCAATTTCACTTTCTCCAATCTCGGTGTCGGTTCCGGGACGCTCGACGGCATCAGCACTGCGGGCACCGTGCCGCAAGTCACCGATGCCAGCGGTTGCGTCAACACCACGGTAGCGACCACCGGCATCGCCTCAAGCAGTGGTGGTACGGGCGTCCCCGGGCTGACATTCACTGCGGGCACTGCAACCGCCACGGCACCGATCACGGCAGGCGGCGGCTTAGCCCTGCTAGCCAAGCCCTCGGCTTTGGGCGGAAACGGAGGCACGGTAACGCTGTCCTTGCTCAACAGCAACGGCACCCCGGTACCGGGTGTGCAGCTCGTCGGCACTTGCACGGGCGCCACGGTCGGAATCGCTTCTGGCCCGGGCGTCACCAATGCGCAGGGTCAGACCACGGTGGTGATTACTGCGGATCTCAACCAACCCAACGCGCCCGGCTCGGGAAGCTGCACATTCACCACGACGACCGGCTCGCCGACCGTGACCGTGAATCTGCAGGGTATTGATCCGTGCAAGAGCGGTGTATCACCACTGCCAACTGGATGCACGATTACGCCACCAACACCGTCCACAGTTACGCTCAATGTTGTCTCCGGGGCTACTAACACGGCGTCCTTTACCAGCAATCCGCCAGGTGCCTCGTGCAGTGGCGTGAAGGGAAGCACGCAAACTTGCTCGGCCACCCTGAATGGCGGCACATACTTGTTCACGGCGGTTCCGACGGGCGCGACGCCTACGGCCGTAACTTGGAGCGGATCGTGCACGCCGAGCGGCACAAACAAGGCCACATTGATCGTGCCGACAGCGGCGACAACGGGCTTGACGTGCACGGCTACCGAACCGTGACGACTTGAGACTAAAATAGCTTATAAGGGCCGCAGCAATGCGGCCCTTTTTTTTATGACCATGGATGGTCGGTATGCCGGAAATGCAGGAGCATTTTCCAGCGATGACCATGGATGGTCGGTATGCCGGAAATGCAGGAGCATTTTCCGGCGATGGCCATGGATGGCCGGTATGGCGACACTGCAGGAGCAATTTTCGGCCAGCGGCGCGCATCCTGCGGTTGTCGGGCCGGGAAGGATCAGGGATGATGCGCACATGGATTCCGCATATCGGATCGAACTGCTGTCGGGCCAGGTGTTGTTCCGGGAGGGCGATGCACCGACCACCGCGTTTTTGATCGAGTCCGGCAGTTTGCGCATCACCGCACTACGCGAGGGCGCGCCGATGTTGCTGAGCGATCTCGGACCCGGCGCGCTGGTCGGCGAAATGGCGGTGCTCGATGAATCGCCACGCAGTGCAACGGCGACGGCGCTGGCCGCTTGCGTGCTTACTCCGATCGACCGCGATCAATTCGCCGAACGCCTGACGGCGGCCGATCCGGTGGTGCGTGCGCTGCTGCTCAGTCAGCTTTCGCGTTACCGTACTGCGTTGGCCACGTTCACCGGCAATGCCGCGAGCACGACGATGGAAGCGCCGGCCACGGGCGAGGGCGCGGCAAGCGCGCTGGACAAGATCCGCCTGGAAAGCCAGTTGCGTGAGGCGCTGGAACGAAACGAACTGGAAATCCGCCTGCAGCCGATCCTGGAAATCGTTAGCGGTCGTCTGGCCGGCTACGAGGCGTTGACGCGCTGGACGCATCCTGACCGCGGTGTCGTATCTCCTGCGGATTTCATCGCCCTGGCCGAGGAAACCTCGCTGATCGTCCCCGTCGGTGAATACGTGCTGCGTGAAGTGTGTTCGGCTTTGCGGCGTCTGACTGATGCGGCGCACGCGACGCTGTTCGTGGCGCTGAATGTCTCTGGCCGCCAGCTGGAGGACGCTGATTTCGTCGCGCGCGTGCTGACCCAGGTGCGTGCGCATGGCGTCGCTCCGGCGCAACTCAAACTTGAAATCACCGAAAGCCTGATCCTGGATTATTCCAAGGTCGCGACCCTGATCGAGCATAGCCATCGCGCCGGTATACGCGTCGCGCTGGACGATTTCGGCACCGGTTATTCCAATCTGGGACATTTGCACAAATTGGCGTTCGATACGCTGAAGCTCGACCAGAGCTTCATTCGTCAACTCGATGATCCGCGTTGTCTTGCGATCGTGCGTGCGGTGATCGGCATGGCGGCGGCACTGGGTTGCGACGTCGTCGCCGAGGGCGTGGAAACCGCGCAGCAATTGGAGCAACTCCGGGCCTTGGGTTGCCAATATGCGCAGGGTTACCTCGTAGGCAAGCCGCAAAGTGTGGATCAGGCCTTGGCGGCAATAATTTCCTAGCCTGGTTTCAAACCGTTTCAACTTCTTCAGGAAACCTTTCGCCCATGCTGCGGTCGTAATCCGGCACGCACGCGCACCGTCCGTGCGATCATAGACTACCGATTCGAGCCCCCATGGACATGCCAGAAAATTCCCCAAGCGGCGATTTGACCGCCGCCTTTGAATCCCTCCGCAGCGAACTCTCACGCTGCATCATCGGCCAGGCGACCTTGGTCGATCGTCTGCTGATCGCCTTGCTCGCGGACGGCCATCTGCTGGTCGAGGGCGCGCCGGGTCTGGCAAAAACCATGGCGATCAAGGAACTGGCTGCGCGCATCGAAGGCGATTTCCACCGAGTGCAGTTCACCCCCGATCTGCTGCCGGCCGATCTTACCGGCACCGAAATCTATCGTCCGCAGCAGGGCACGTTCGAGTTCCAGTGCGGCCCGATTTTTCACAACTTGATTCTGGCCGATGAAGTCAATCGCGCGCCGGCGAAGGTGCAGTCGGCCTTGCTCGAAGCGATGGGTGAGCGTCAGGTCACTGTCGGCCGCACGACCTATCCACTGCCGGCGCTGTTCCTGGTCATGGCGACGCAGAATCCGATCGAACAGGAAGGCACCTATCCGTTGCCGGAGGCGCAGCTGGATCGTTTTCTGATGCATGTGCGTGTCGACTATCCGGACGCCACGTCGGAAGCGGCGATCCTGAAGTTCGCGCGTGATCGCGCGCGAACTGCCTTGCACGCATCGACCCCGCCGGCGCGTTGCCTGACCCAGGCACAGATCTTCGCCGCGCGCGAGGAAGTGCTGAACCTGCACCTGGCTCCTGCGCTGGAGGAATATCTGGTCCAGCTGACCCTGGCTACGCGCACGCCAAAAGCCTATGGCGAGGATCTTTCGCGCTGGGTGGCCTACGGCGCGAGTCCGCGCGGCACCATCGGACTGGATCGCTGCGCGCGCGCGCACGCCTGGCTCAAGGGTCGCGACTTCGTCGCGCCCGAAGACATCCACGCCGTTGCACCCGATGTGTTGCGTCATCGCGTCTTGCTGTCTTACGAAGCCGAAGCCGAGGGCGTGACGCCGGACAAGCTGATCGCCGCGCTGCTTGAGCGCGTGCCATTGCCTTGAGAGCAGGCTGCGATTCTCGCTTCCCCATGTCCAACGCCACCAACGTCACCCTCGCCGATCTGATTGCTCTGCGCCTGCGCGCGCGCCGACTGGCGCGGCCATCCGCTCGTGTGGGTGGCAGCCATGCGGCGACGCATGTCTCGCGTTTTCGCGGGCGCGGTGTGGATTACGTCGAATCGCGCGCCTATCAGCCGGGAGACGATATTCGCCAGATGGATTGGCGCGTCACCGCGCGCACCGGCCGGCCGCATACCAAGCTGTTTCAGGAAGAACGCGAACAAAGTATACTTTTGATCATCGACGCCAATCCTGGCCTGCGCTTCGGCACGCGCGTGCGCTTCAAGTCGGTGCAGGCTGCACGCGCGGCCGCGCTGGTCGCTTGGGCCGCGGTACAGGGCGGCGATCGCATTGGTGCACTCGGTTTTGGCCCCGGACTCAACGCTGAGGTCAAGCCCGGCGGCGGTCCGCGCGGCGCACTCCGCGTGCTGCGCGCATTGACCGAATGGGATGCGATCACCGCGCATGGCGGCGCCGTGGTGCCGCTATCGCAGGCGCTGCGGCGCACGCATCGGCTGGCGCGACCGGGTAGTCGAGTGCTCCTGCTCACCGATGGCTTCGCCGCGGATGCGGCGGCGGAGTCGTCATTGGCCCTGCTGGCCGAGCATTGCGATGTGGCCGCGTTGTTGCTCAGCGATCCGCTGGAACGCCAGGCGCCGCCGCCGGCGCGTTATGCTTTGCGTACGGAGTCGGGCCAGGTACTGCTGGATTTCGCCGCGGCGCGCACGCGCGCACGCTGGCCGCAACTTTTTGCCGAACGTCGTCAGGGATTGATCGACATGCTCAAACGCCGTGGGCTCGGCTGGACGCTGCTGGACACCTCTGCGGAACCGGAGCCCGCACTCGCGCGCCTGCTGGGTCTGGATGGTCGCGGCAAGACCGCGAGGCCGGCATGAATCCGGCGGCGGGGCCGACTCTGCGCGACATCCATCTGCCGCCACCGCCCGGCTGGTGGCCGCCGGCGCCGGGCTGGTGGCTACTCGGACTTGCGATTGTACTTTGCGGCATTTTTGCATTTAAGAAATTATATACAATGCAAAATACCAGGCGAACCAGAAAAGCCGTGATGACGGAACTGGATCGGTATATCGACGCCGCTCGCGGCGACCCCGCCGCCTTGGCCGCCGCGCTGTCGCAATTCCTGCGACGCATGGCATTGCGCGATACGCCGGCCGCCGCGGCTTTGCCCGATGAGCGTTGGTTGCGTTATCTGGATTCGCATCTGGTCGGTGACGAATTTGCGCGTGGCGTCGGCCGTGTGCTGCTCGATGCGCCGTTCCGCCCAGCGCAGGCTTACGATTGCGCTGCATTGATCGCACTGGTGCGGCGCTGGACGCGCAACGCACTCGACGCGGAGGCCGGCCGTGTTTGAGTGGGCCTGGCCTTGGATGTTCGCATTGCTGCCGCTGCCCTGGCTTATCGCGCGCGTGTTGCCGCCGGCACGAATACCGTCGGCTGCGGCTTTGCGTCTGCCACTCGTGTTGGCCGGACTCGACGCTGCCGATGGTGCAGCGCCGGTGCCACGCTGGCGCGGGGTCTTCGCGCTCCTCGCCTGGTTGCTGCTGCTCGCATCCGCTGCGCGACCGCAGTGGATCGGCGACGCGCAAGCCTTGCCGCGCAGCGGACGTGATCTCTTGCTGGCGGTGGATGCGTCCGGCAGCATGAGTACCGAGGACATGGCGATCGGCGGACGCGCAGTTAGCCGCTATGGCGCGGTCAAGGCGATTGCCGGTGATTTCATCCGGCGTCGCATCGGCGACCGCATCGGCCTGATCGTGTTCGGCAGCCAGGCGTATCTGCTGACACCGCTCACGTTCGATCGCGATACCGTGCTCAAGCAACTCGACGATTCTGCGGTGGGTTTGCCCGGGCGCGAAACCGCGATCGGTGACGCCGTCGGTCTGGCGGTCAAGCGCTTGCACGAGCGACCGCAGAGTCAGCGTGTGGCGATCCTGCTCACCGACGGCGTCAACGACGCAGGAGAACTCAACCCACGCAAGGCGATCGAACTGGCGATCGCCGAACACGTAAAGATCTACACCATCGGCATTGGCGCCGATGCCATGCGTGTGAACGGATTCTTCGGCAGCCAGATCGTCAATCCATCCGCCGATCTGGACGCGAAACTGTTGACCGAGATGGCGGAAAAAACCGGCGGCCATTTCTATCGCGCACGCGATACGGCGGAACTGGCAACGATCTATCGCGAGATCGACCAACTGGAACCCGCGAACGATGCGCAACAGCAATATCGGCCGATCGATGAGCTGTTTTACTGGCCATTGGCCGGCGTGCTCTTGCTCAGCTTGCTGGCACTGCGACCGATCGTATTGCCGCGCGCACTGGCAGTGACGCAATGAGCGAAACAATTGCCAATTTCCACTTTTTACGACCGTGGTGGTTGCTGGCCTTGATCGCCCTGCCGTTGTTGTGGCGCTGGCTTGCGCACCGCGGCGGCGACGCTGGCGCCTGGCGTGGCGCGGTCGATGCGCATTTGCTGGAGCATTTGCTGGTGCGTGGCGATGAGGCGACGCCGGCACGCCTGCCGCGATGGCTTGCCGCTGCGGGCTGGGCGCTCGCCAGTTTTGCCCTCGCCGGACCGGCCTGGGAGCGCCTGCCGCAGCCGTTGTATCAGAACAACGCCGCGCGGGTGTTCGCATTGGAACTCAGTGCCAGCATGCTCGCGCAAGATGCCAAGCCGACTCGCTACGAGCGTGCGCGCTACAAGCTCAACGACATGCTCAAACGCAGCGGTGATACACAGACTGCTCTGATCGCCTACGCCGGGGATGCCTTTGTCGTCGCGCCGCTGACCGATGATGTCAATACGGTCGCCAACCTTGTCGATGCGCTTGATCCGGGTGTGATGCCGGTCGCCGGCAACGCCACCGGCCGCGCGATCGATCTGGGCGTCAAGCTGATCAAGCAAGCCGGTGGCGAGGATGGCGAGATCGTGCTGCTGGCCGACAGCGCCAGCGACGATGCGCCAGCCGCGGCGCGCCGCGCGCTTGCGGCTGGCATACGCGTGTCGGTGCTTGGCATCGGCAGCGAGCAGGGCGCCCCAGTCGCGCTGCAACAAGGTGGATTCCTGAAAAATGCGGCGGGCGACATCGTCTTGCCAAAATTGGATATGGGCGCGCTTGCCGCGGTCACCGCGGCAGGCGGCGGTCGCTACGTCAGGTACACGACCGACGCCGGCGATCTGGATCGTTTGCTCGATACACTGGCGCCGCACGCGGCCGCGCAGGCCAAGGCGACACAAGCGACCACGTCGCGTTTCCTGGATCGCGGCCCCTGGCTGGTGCTGTTCCTGCTGCCCTTGGCCGCGCTGGGATTTCGCCGTGGCTGGCTGATGCTGCTGCCATTGGCGCTGTGCGCACATGTGCAAACCGCACAGGCATACTCCTGGCAGGATCTGTGGCAGCGCCCCGACCAGCAGGCGCAGAATGAACTCGATGCCGGTCATGCGCCGCAAGCCCAGGCGCTGGCGCAATCGCCCGCGCTGCGCGGCAGCGCCGCGTACAAGGCCGGCGATTTTGCGACGGCGGCGCAGGATTTTTCTCATGCCGACAGCGCCGATGCGCAATACAACCTCGGCAACGCGTTGGCCAAGCAGGGACAGTATCCGCAGGCCATTGCCGCGTACGACACGGTACTCAAACGCGCACCCGACATGGCCGATGCGGCAGCCAACAAGCAGGCCGTTGAAGACTGGCTGAAGCAACAGCAACAGCAGCAAAAAGATAAAAAGCAGCAAAATCCACAAGATTCCAAAGATCATCAGGGTCATGATCAAAAGCAAGACGACGGTTCCGGTAGCGCGTCCGACGGCAAGCAGCAGGATCAGCAATCCCAGGACCAAAAAGGCCAGCAACAGGATTCCGGCGACGATTCGCAGAAAGGCAAGGATGGTCAGCAGAACGCCGATCAAGACGCGCCGTCATCGGATCGGAACGATTCGGCGCCCGGCAAGCAGGGCAAATCCGGTGACGAAAAGAAGTCGCAGGCCCAGTCCGCGACGAATGAACCTGACAAACAATCGCAGCACCAATTTCAGCAGAACATGGATCAGGCCCTGAAAAAAAGCGGTGACAAGGACGGCAAACAAGCACAGCCCGTGCGCTTGGGCGCGCGCGAGGACGACAAACCGCATGACGAGCACAGCCAAGCCATCGAGCAATGGATGCAGCGCGTACCGGATGATCCAGGCGGCCTGTTGCGGCGCAAATTCCAGCTCGAATATCAGCGCCGGCAAAATCGCCAGGGCGCACAGGGAGGTGGCGAATGAAAACCTGGCTCAAGTATTGGTTGTTCGCACTTGCGTCTTTGTGGATTTGCGCCGGCGCCAATGCTGCGGAAGTGCGCGCCTGGCTCGACCGCAACAGCATCCAGATGGGCGAAACCGTGACGCTCAATGTCGAGGTGACAGGCGACAACGGTGCCGCGAAGCCAGATTTCAGCGCGCTCGCGCAGGACTTCGGCCTGCTCGGCACGCAAAGTTCGACATCAATGAACATCGTCAACGGCCAAGCCAGTTCCAAGCTTCTCTGGGCCATCGGTCTGGAACCCAAGCATGCGGGCACGCTGACGATTCCCGCGCTCGACGTCGCCGGTCAACGCACCCAGCCGCTGACGCTGAATGTACAGGCCGCCATTGCCGGGACGGGAGGCAAGGCTGGCGATGACGTTTATGTCGAAGCCACCGTCGACCCGCGCGCGCCCTATGTGCAGCAGCAGGTAAGCCTGACGGTAAAATTATACTTTGCCGTCAATCTGACTGACGGCAGTCTCGACGAGCCACAAGCCGATGGTCTGGTTGTGCGCAAGTTGGGTCAGGATGCGAATTACGCGGCCGATGTCGGTGGCCGGCGCTATCGCGTGCTCGAACGCCGCTACGCCTTGTTGCCGGAAAAAAGTGGCGCGTTGTCCTTCCCGCCGATCGCCTTCCGCGGCCATGCGATGGACGTCAACGACATCAACAATTTCTTCAACCGCGGCCGTGGCATCGGCGCCCGCTCGGATGCGATCACGCTCGACGTGCGCCCGCGTCCAACCACATCCGGAAACGACGCCTGGTTGCCCGCGCGTTCGGTGACGCTTATCGCCGGCAAGCTCAGCAGCCCGGTTCGATTCGGCACGATCGCAAACTTGCGCTCGCGTTCGCCATACAGCCAC
>JANXVS010000503.1 GCA_025351555.1 Pseudomonadota bacterium
CGCAGCGTCGCCGCGTGGGTCAAGCTATTCCAGCGCAACAGATCGTCCACATGCACACCGTGGCGATGGGCGATGTCCCACAAGGTATCGCCTGCATGCACGGTGAGAACTCCCGTTGCAGATTCCGGCAGGTGTGGCGAAACATCCTGCACCAGATCGCGGTCGGTTCCGGCGCGCCCGGGTAGAAACAGATGCGTTCCCGGCGCCAGTGGCGCATCGCCAGCGACGCCATTGATTGCCGTCAGCGCGCTGACGTCGAGATCGTTCTCGCTGGCAAACAGGCTCAGGGTTTCGGTCTGTTTCAGCGTGACGTCGTGCCAGTCGTGCCAAGTGTATTGCGGTAGCTTGCCCAAGGTCTGTTCGATCGCAATCCGGCGTGAAGCGGGCAGCAATAGATGGAAGGGACCACTCGCCGGAGCTTGCGCACGCAACAATCCCGGATTCAAGTGGTGCAGGCGCACCTGATCGATCTGCGCCAGACGTGCGGCGAGACCAAGGTCGACTGGCGCCGGAAACTCGATCAGCGCCAGCGTATCGTCTGTATCAGCGTCTGGGAGTTCGACATGGAAACGCTCCGGATCGGAAACGATGCAAGCGACCGCCAGCAACTTGGCCAGATGCTCATGCGTGCCCGCATGCAGGTGCAGACGCCTCAGTTCTGCGGCGGAGCGCTGCACTGTGTTAACGCCAACAAGTCGCTTCACCCGGTATTCGCCGGCATTGAACGCCATATCGGCCAGGCGCCAGTCCCCGAATTCCTGCTCGTAGCGCTGCAACAAATCCAGCGCGGCGCTTGTGGACGCCGTGATGTCCAGACGTCCATCGTAATCAGGTGTGATGCGCAGTCCTGCCTCACGCGCGGTGTCTGGCATCAGTTGCCAGATGCCGGCAGCACGGTCGCCGCTGGACGCCAGTGGCGTGTAGTTGCTCTCGATATACGGCAGGAAGGCGAATTCACCCGGCATATCGCGTTGCTCTAACTGATCGAGCACGACGAGCAGGAATGGCATGACCTGGCTCAGCGACGCGCTGAACTGACTGGCGCTCTGGGTGTACAAGCTCGCCCAGCGATGCACGGCCGGACTGTAATTGCAGTCGGCCATGATAAATCGTCGACGCAGGCGCTCCCACGGCGACGTTGTAGCGATGGGTTGTAGGGGCTGGGCTGGCGTGGATGGCGCGACGGGAGCGGGGGGCTGGAGCGACGGTGACGCGGTCGGCGCTGAGGTGGCCGTTGGCAAGGCCGGTCTGGGGAGATTGCTGCTGCACGCCGCCAGCAGCAAGAACGCGGTGCCGAGCGCGGTGCAGCCGCTGCCGAGCACGGCCATGCGCCAATCGCGCGTCGCAGCGCCGCTCATGCGCACCCCTCCGCGCCGGATGCAATGCAGCCAAGCGTTGCGGAGAAAAACCTATGCAATGCGCGCATGCGCCAGGATCGTCGCACGGACGCCCCTCCCGGACGAAACGAGCGCGCACTATATCAGCCGCCCGGGAGATTCGATCGTGCACTGCACAACGCCGCTTTGGAACCTCTGCACAAGCTACTGCGCCTGGCCGCATCCTATATTGAATCAGGCGCGAATCCGGTGCTCCCGGCCCGCGCCAGTGGCGCGGGCGTTCGCTCGCGCCGTTCGCATGCGAGCCAAGCAGCGCGTGCTCCACCCTCACATACTTGCTTGTATGCTCCGGTTTCTGCGCTCCGTGTTCGCGCTTGATCCTATATGGAATCAGGCCTTCGCTCGCTACGCTTGTGCAGAGGTTCCCTTACCCTGCGCCGCGGTTTCGCGCACAATCGTGCCTTTACAATCCCTTCCTGAACTCAAGCCAGCGCCGCGTATGTCCGACAGCTCCAGCCTTGGGTGTTCCCGTGCGTTCTATTCCAGCACGCCAGTTCAGTCGTTGTTCGCGCGTGAGCTGCGTGCGCTCGAGCCGATCGTTTCTGGCGTCTACGGCAACCATGGACTGTTCCTGCACGCACACGCCGCGGCATCCATTGCGCCGCCGCCGCACTTGCTTGGCACGATGGTCAGCCTGGAACTGGTGCAACAGCAATTGGCCGGCGATCTGCGCTGCGAACCAGCGCAACTGCCCTTTGTCAGCGAAAGTTTCAAGCTGCTGATTGCGCAGCATGTCTTGGAGCAGATCGATCGACCGCGCGAGTGCGTGGCTGAGCTGTCGCGGGTGTTGGCGCCGGAAGGGATTGCCTTGATTCTGGGTTTCAATCCGATGGGCTCCTGGCGGCCCTGGCTGATGCTGAACGCACCACGCGGTGCGTCGCGCTTGCACTTGCGCTCGGCGCACGCCTGGCAGCAAATGCTCGCGGGTGAGCAAATCGAAACCTTGCAAATGCGCTATCCAGGCGTGCTGTGGCCGCGCGCCGAACATCCGCAGGCGGCTGCTGAATCTACGCTGCTTGGACGAATGCTTGGCCGTATCGGCAGCAGTTGGCTGTTGCTCGCGCGCAAGCGCCGCAGCACGCTGACG
>JANXVS010000027.1 GCA_025351555.1 Pseudomonadota bacterium
GGCATACAGCTGCCAACCCGGCGCAAATACCCAGCGATATCCCAGACGCAGGCGCACGGTGTTGGCGTCGGCGTTGCGCGCGAAGCCGGCGTCGTCGACATTTTCGTAGCGATAGCGCAACTCAATGACCGGTCCGCTTGCTGCCTGCGGTTCGGCCGCCTGCACTCCGCAGGCACCAAACTGCAAGACGAGCGCGATGGCCGCGCCAAGCGCTCTGCGCGCGCCAGCCCCCTGACAGGTGAACATGGTTGACTCCTGCGATGATGCCGGTCGATGGATCGGCTTGCGGACAATCTGCACTTATCTGTGTTTGTCCGCATTGACGCCGGTCAAGCCACCGACATCGACGCCGCGGATCAATCGTCGCCCGCGCCGGGCACTTGATCTGAATCACTTGATCTGAATCAGTGCAAACACCTTGCCGGAAGTCCAGAATCGCGATAATCGAAATCGAGTACTCGGCAAAAGGAAAACCCATGAAGCACCTGTCGCTAGCATTTGCCACGTTCATTGCCTTGACTGGCTTCAATCACGCGGTTCACGCAGCCGCAGCCACGGCACCTGAGAACAGTGGCTACGTTCACGGCGATTTGGGCCCGCCGCATGGCGATCCGATCCATGCAGTGCTCACGTTCCCGCCAAATGTGCCGGCGCCGACATATCGAAACTATCCGGCAAAGGTGATCGTTGAATTGGAAGTGATCGAGAAGGAGATGCCGATCTCCGAAGGCGTCACCTATACGTTCTGGACTTTCGGCGGTACCGTCCCCGGCAAATTCATCCGCGTGCGCCAGGGCGATACGGTGGAGTTTCATCTCAAGAACAACCCCAACAACAAGATGCCGCACAACATCGATCTGCACGGTGTCACCGGACCTGGTGGCGGCGCAGCCTCGAGTTTCACCGCGCCCGGACACGAATCGCAATTCACGTTCAAGGCCCTCAATCAGGGCATCTTCATCTATCACTGCGCCACCGCGCCGGTCGGCATGCACGTTGCCAACGGCATGTACGGATTGATCCTGATCGAGCCGCCGGAAGGCTTGCCGCCGGTGGATCATGAGTACTACGTGATGCAGGGCGATTTTTATACGACGGGAAAATATCGTGAGAAGGGCCTGCAGCCTTTCGACATGGAAAAGGCGATCGACGAAAGGCCCACGTATGTGTTGTTCAACGGTAGCGAAGGCTCGCTGACCGGTGACAAGGCGTTGAAGGCCAAGACCAACGAAAACGTGCGCCTGTTTGTCGGCAACGGCGGTCCGAACCTGGTATCGAGTTTTCATGTCATCGGCGAAATCTTCGATCGTGTGCGCCAAGAAGGCGGAACGCACGAGCAGGAAAACGTGCAGACCACGCTGATTCCCGCCGGCGGCGCTGCCATGGTGGAGTTCCATACCGACGTGCCCGGCAGCTACGTGATGGTCGATCACTCCATCTTCCGCGCGTTCAACAAGGGCGCGCTGGCAATCCTGAAAGTCGATGGGCCCGAGAACAAGGCGATCTATTCAGGCAAAGAGGTCGATTCGGTCTATCTGGGCGACCGCGCCGGTCCGAATCTGGCGGCGGTAACGCAGGCGACAACGTCAGCCGCGGCTGGCAAGTTGACGAAAGAGGAGCAGATCAAAGCGGGTCAACAGTTGTTTGCCGGTACGTGCTCTGTCTGTCACCAAACCAACGGCGAGGGCTTACCCGGCGTGTTCCCACCGCTCGCCAAATCCGATTTGATCGCCGCCGATCCAAAACGACCGATTCGTATCCTATTGCAGGGCCTCAACGGTAAAGTCACCGTGAATGGCAAGGACTACACCTCGGTGATGCCGCCGATGACCCAGCTCAGTGACGACGGCATCGCCAATATTCTTACCTTCGTGCTCAACAGCTGGGGTAATCCTGGCGGGCGTATCGATGCCAGCGAAGTCACCAAGGCACGCGCTGAACCGGCGCCGGCCGCAGGGGCGGGACACTGATGCACAAAAGTATAAAATGATCCGAATTGCCGCATTCGCCTTCGCGCTATTTGCCGTCCCGGCGCTTGCTGCCGATTACGCGGTGCTTCCGGGCGGCCGATTCGCCAGCGTGCTGCCAGCCGACGCCCTGGATGCCGACGTCGTGGTTGCGCCTTTTCGCTTGCGCGTCACGCCGGTGACGAATGCGGAATTCCTGGTCTTCGTGACCGCGCATCCGGAGTGGCGCCGCGATCACACGCCGATCGTGTTTGCCGAGCCGCGCTATTTATCGCAGTGGCGATCTGCCGACGCCCTCGACACTGGCGCGCTATCCGCGCAGCCGGTGACGCAGGTAAGCTGGTTCGCGGCGCAGGCGTTTTGCGAAAGCGAGGGCGCGCATCTGCCGACCTGGTACGAATGGGAATTCGCCGCAGCCGCCGATGCCACACGTACCGATGCCCGCGGCGATCCGGCCTGGCGCGAGCAGATCCTGTCGTGGTATTCGCGCCCGTCGGATGTGTCGCTCGCTGCGGCCGGCGGCGCGCCCAACGTCTACGGTGTGCGCGATCTGCACGGGCTCGTCTGGGAATGGGTGGACGACTTTAACGCCTTGCTGGTGGCCAGTGAC
>JANXVS010000053.1 GCA_025351555.1 Pseudomonadota bacterium
GCAACATCGCCGAAGTGGCAACGGCGGTCGCCAAAGGCGACTTGTCGCGCAAGATCGCGGTGGGCGCGCAGGGCGAAATTCTGCAGTTGAAAGACACGATCAACACCATGGTCGACCAGCTCAACGGCTTTGCCGCCGAGGTCACGCGCGTGGCACGCGAGGTCGGCACCGAAGGCAAGCTCGGCGGCCAGGCGCAGGTACCCGGGGTCGCCGGTACCTGGAAGGACTTGACCGACAACGTCAACTCGATGGCGTCGAATCTGACCACCCAGGTGCGCGGCATCGCCAAGGTGGTGACGGCGGTTGCGACCGGCGACTTGCAGAAGAAGCTGACGGTCGAAGCCAAGGGCGAGATTGCCGAGTTGGCCGACACCATCAACTCCATGACTGAGACGCTCGCGATCTTCGCCGATCAGGTGACGACGGTGGCGCGCGAAGTCGGTGTCGAGGGTCGCCTCGGCGGCCAGGCCAAGGTACCCGGTACCGCCGGCATCTGGGAAAACCTGACCGCGAACGTGAACCAGCTCGCCGCAAACCTGACGACCCAGGTGCGTGCGATCGCCGAGGTTGCCACTGCGGTTACCCAGGGCGATTTGACGCGTTCGATTCAGGTTGATGTGCGCGGCGAAGTGGCCGATCTAAAAGACAACATCAACTCGATGATCGGCACCTTGCGCGCGACCACGGAGAGCAGCCGCGAACAGGATTGGTTGAAAACCAACCTGGCCAAGTTCAGCGGCATGATGCAGGGCCAGCGTGACTTGATCACCCTGGGCCGCATGCTGCTGTCGGAGCTCGCACCACTGATCAATGCGCAGCAGGGATTGATGTACGTGGTCGACCCGGACCCCGACAATGTCGGCATGACTCCGCGCCTGCGCAAGCTCGTCGGTTATGCCGACGCCGGGCATTCGAGCTCCGGCCATGTCATCGAGTTCGGCGAAGGCCTTGTCGGCCAGTGCGCGGCGCAGGCGCAGATCATCCTGATCGAAGATGTCTCGCCAGGCATGGGGCAGATCCGCTCGGGACTGATCAGCACCGAGCCGCGCAACGTCATCGTCCTGCCGGTGCTGTTCGAGACCCAGGTCAAGGCCGTCATCGAGCTGGCTTCGCTGGGCAAGTTCAGCGCTGCGCAACGTTCGTTCCTGGAACAACTCTCGGGTAGTATCGGCATCGTGCTCAACACGATCGAAGCGTCGATGCGCACGGAGCGCCTGCTGTCGCAATCCCAGCAACTGGCCGGGGAGTTGCAATCGCAGCAGAAGGAATTGCAGCAGACCAATGAGGATATCGCGCTCAAGGCCGCGCTGTTGGCCGAGCAGAAGGCCGAAGTCGAACACAAGAACCAGCAGATCGAGCACGCACGCCGCGCGCTCGAAGACAAGGCAGCGGAACTCGCGCTCACCTCGCGCTACAAATCCGAGTTTCTCGCCAACATGTCGCACGAGCTGCGCACGCCGCTGAACTCGATTCTGATCCTTGGCCAGCAACTGGCCGAGAACCCCGACACCAACCTCACCGAGCGCCAGGTCGAGTTCGCCAAGACCATCCACGCTGCCGGCACTGATCTGCTGCATCTGATCAGCGATATTCTGGATCTGTCCAAGATCGAATCGGGCACGGTGACTGTCGACAGCGAAGAGATCGCGTTCACGCATCTGCGCGAAAACATCGAGCGCGGCTTCCGCCACGAGGCCGAGCGCCGGCTTCTGGATTTCTCGGTCGACTTTGCGCCTGAACTCGGGCAAGTGCTCACTACCGATCCCAAGCGCCTGCAGCAGATTCTCAAGAACCTGCTGTCGAACGCGCTCAAGTTCACCGAGCAGGGCAGCGTGCGGCTATCGGCGCGCGTGGCGCGAAGCGGCTGGACGACGGAACACGCTATCCTCAACCAGGCGCCGACGGTGATCGCCTTCGATGTCAGCGATACTGGCATCGGCATCTCGCCGGAGAAACAGAAGATCGTGTTCGAGGCGTTCCAGCAAGCTGATGCGGGCACGTCGCGAAAGTACGGCGGCACGGGTCTGGGTCTGGCGATCAGTCGCGAAATCGCGGGGCTCTTGGGTGGCGAGTTGCGCCTGGCGAGCGCCCCCGGCAAGGGCAGCACGTTCACGCTGTACCTGCCGCTGAACTACATGGGCGCCGACAGCGCGCACAAGCCGCCACGCCATGACGCCGGCCAACTGCCGCATGCCATCGCCGCCGAGAGCGTGACCCAGATGCTCGAAGACGTGCCCGATGACCGCGCCGAGCTGGCGCCCGGAGAGCCGGCGCTGCTGGTGGTCGAGGACGATCCGCGCTACGCCACCATGCTGCGCGAACTGGCGCGCGCACGCGGCTTCAAGGTGTTGGTCACCAACCGTGGCGGCGAGGCATTGCGGCTGGTCCGCGAATACAAGCCCAGCGCCGTCTTGCTCGACATCTTCCTGCCCGACATGCTCGGCTGGACGGTGCTGGCGCGGCTCAAGCAGGACTCGGCGAC
>JANXVS010000063.1 GCA_025351555.1 Pseudomonadota bacterium
GCTGGCGCAGAACTTCCAGGCAAATCCGTTTTTCAACGGCGTGATCCTGGCCGTGCTCGTGTTCGGCATCGGCGTGAATCTGCGTCAGGTGCTGTTGCTCGCGCGCGAGGTGCAGTGGATCGAGACGTTCAAGCGCTCCGATCCTTCGCGGCCCTTGCCGAAACCGAAACTGCTGGCGCCGATGGCGCGCATGTTCGGTGGCCGCGAGCGCGCGAAATTTTCGCTGTCGACGCCATCGCTGCGTTCGATTCTCGACAGCGTGTATCTGCGTCTGGAGGAATCGCGCGACCTGTCGCGTTATCTGGTCGGTCTGTCGATTTTCCTCGGCCTGCTCGGCACGTTCTGGGGGCTGCTGGTCACGATCCGTTCGGTCGCCGACATCATCGGTTCGCTCGGCGTCGGCAGCGATCCGGCGCTGATGTTCAACCAGCTCAAGGAAAATCTCAAATTGCCGCTGTCCGGCATGTCCACGAGTTTTTCTACCTCGCTGTTTGGCCTGGCGAGTTCCCTGGTGCTCGGTTTTCTCGACCTGCAGGCCGGGCATGCGCAGAACCGTTTCTACAACGAACTCGAAGAATGGTTGTCGGGCATGACGAAGCTGTCGTCGGGTTCGCTGCACACTGACGGCGAAGCGAGCGTGCCGGCGTATGTGCAGGCCTTGCTCGAACAGACGGCGGATGGCCTCGAACGCATGCAGCGCGCACTGACCGAAACCGAACGTGAGCGGCGCAGTTCGACCGAGCAATTCAGTGAACTCAATACGCAGCTGAGTCGTCTTGCCGATCTGCTCGGCCGAGAATCGCGCGAAATCCGCGGCATGGCCGAGACCCAGGAAGAATTGAAGAACGTGCTGAAGACACTGGCGAACGCACCGAATTCCGGGGCGCGGCTGTCGGACGAACTGCGCGGCGAGTTGCGTTTGCTTTCGCGCACCATCGCGGCGGCGGTGGATTCCAAGCGCAGCGAGATCAACTGATGCATTCGCTCGTACGCCGCCGGCGCGCGCTGGACATCTGGCCGGGCTTCGTCGATGCGCTGTCGTCGCTGATCCTGGTGATGGTCTTCGTACTGCTGCTATTCGCAATCGGCCAGTTCGTGCTGTCGCAGACTATCGTCGGCAAGAATCAGGCGCTGGCCGAACTCAATGCGCAGATCGCGCAACTGGCGAAAACGCTTTCACTCACGCAGGACAGCGATCGCGTGCTCGACACCAAGGTCAAGGAATTGTGGGCCTCACTCGGCACCGCCAGCGGCGAACGCGACACCTTGAAGACGCAACTCGACAGCGCGAGCGCAGAAGCGGCAAAACTCAGCGCCGATATCGCCGCGCTCAACGAACTGAAGAAGCAACTCGAACAGCAGGTCGCGAGTCTTGCCGGTCAGCTCGATACCTCGAAGAAGGATCTGGTCGCCGCGAGTGATCTCAATGCGAAATCTGCGGCGCAAGCAGAGCTGCTCAATCGCCAGCTCGCCGCGTTGCGCGAACAATTGGCGAAGATTTCCGCCGCACTGGAATTGGCGAATGTAAACATCAAGGACAAGGATGTGAAGCTCGCTGACCTCGGCGCACAGCTGAATCTCGCGCTCGCGAACAAGGTCAATCAGCTCGAAAAATACCGCTCGGAATTTTTCGGCAAGCTGCGCGAGGCGCTAGGCAATCGCGCCGACATCCAGGTCGTCGGCGACCGCTTTGTCGTGCCAACCGATATCCTGTTCGATACGGGTTCCGCCGACTTGAGTCCCGACGCAGAGGCATCAATGTCGAAACTCGCCACTACGCTCAATGAAGTCGCCGCGGAAATACCTTCGAGCCTGGAGTGGGTGCTGCGCATCGACGGCCACACCGACAAGCGCCCGATCCATTCCGAACAATTTCCGTCGAACTGGGAACTGTCGACCGCGCGCGCAACCGCGATCGTCAAGCAACTCGTCGTCCAGGGCATCCAGCCGCGTCACCTTTCCGCGAACGGCTTCGGCCAATTCCAGCCGCTGGATGGCGCCGATACGGAAGCCGCCTACGCGAAGAATCGGCGGATTGAGATTCAGTTGACGAATCGGTGAAGTGGCCGAGGTATGCCCAATCTCAAGCTCTTCCCACGCGCAAATGAAACAGCCAGCGCACCTCGCGCACGTACGCGGGATCACCCCACGCAGATCGGAGCTCAGCCTCAATCAGCATCACCGGATCTTCGCCCTTGGCCTTGAGATAGCGCTGCGTCGCCGACCAGGTGCGCAGGTAAGCGAGAAAATGTTCGGCATCCCACTGCGCAACCATGGGGAAATCGGGCGCGACAATTTCCACAAAGGGAAAACGCAGCGTGCGGTAGCCGGCATCGACGTAGGCACGCTCCGGCGGCCAGTACGGGCCGGTCAGATCGACATATAACTTATCCTTGATTTTGTCGATCGCGGTGTCGACGCGGCAATCGGCGTAGGTCCAGGCTGCGAACACACCGCGCGATTTCAGTACGCGCCACACTTGCGCGTAGAACGCATCAAACTCGAACCAGTGCAGCGCCTGGGCTACGGTGACGAGGCTCGCGCTCGCGTCCGCGAGCGAACTGCGCTCGGCTGGTTCGACACGATAGGCGACGTTTGCGCGGGGCGCGGCGCCCTCAATCTGGTTCGCGCTCGGATCGGTGCCGATCACGCGCGTGAAGTGTTCGGCAAGTGCCACCGTCGCCTGACCGTTGCCGCAGCTGCAATCCCAGGCGAGCGCAGTGTCCGGCGCTAGTTGCGCCAGCCAGGCGAACAGCTCGGGCGGATAGGTCGGGCGCGCTTCACGGTAGATCGCGGCGTGGCCAGAGAAATGATCCTTGAAGATAGTCATTTATGCGATCTCCCTGATCGCGAAGATCAAAAAGCGACCATCCATGGTCGCACTGTTCAACCTTGCTTTTCGACAATTCTCGTTTCGCCCAGCGCCAGCCCGTCGAGCGCAATGCCGCCGAGCCGCACCCGAATCAGACGCAACGTCGGCAAACCCACGGCCGCCGTCATACGCCGCACCTGACGATTGCGGCCTTCGTGGATCGTCAGCTCGATCCATGCGTCCGGCACGGTCTTGCGGAAACGCACCGGCGGGTCGCGCGGCCACAGCCACGTTGGCGGCTGCGCGAGCAACGTCGCCTGCGCCGGCGCGGTCTGACCATCGTTTAAAAGTATACCTTGTTGCAATTGCGACAATTGCGCAGCGCTCGGGACGCCTTCGACGTGGGCCAGATAGGTCTTCGGCAGCTTGTGCCGCGGATCGGTCAGGCGATTGGCGAGCGCGCCGTCATCGGTCAGCAGCAGCAATCCCTCCGAATCGAAATCGAGTCGACCCGCCGGATACACGTTGGGAGTACTGATGAATTCGGCGAGCGTGCGCCGCGGTGGGTCGTTGCGATCGGTGAACTGGCAGAGCACGCCATACGGCTTGTTGAACGCGATCAGCATATGCTCACGCCGGACTGCAAGCGGCGGCATTGCGCCGCCGCTTACGTTCGGGACTCGCGGACTACTGTGCGTTGCTGGACTTGGCCACATCCGGTGTTGCCGTGAAGATCTTGTCGCCGGTCGGTTTGACGAACTTCAGGGTCATGCGGTCGGATTCGCCGATGGCGAGGTATTTCTCGCGATCCTTGTCGCCGAGGTCCAGGGTCGGCGGCAGTGTCCAGACACCCTTTTCATAGTCCTTGGTGTCCTTGGGATTCGCGTTGATTTCGCTCTTGGCTTCGAGCTTGAAACCCGCATCGGTGGCAAGCTTGATCACGAGATCTTCCGGCAAATAACCCGACTGCTTGATCTTGGCCAGATCTGAGCCGGCGGCGGCGCGATGATCAGTGACTCCAAGCACGCCACCGGGTTTGAGCACATCGAAAAAC